>NZ_JAAHIG010000229.1:0-14932 GCF_010692305.1 Moorena sp. SIO4G3
TGGCATAGACTCCATGTAGAGATGGACATCATGCTACCACCGACTCTATCTCTTCAACAGACCCAAGGAATTACCAATACCGTTGAGGAGCAACTGAAAGCACACCTGCCCTATCTAGGCTTGATAGTGGTTCGAGCTGTACCTGATACACAAGGGAACAGGGAACAGGGAATCGGGAATCGGGAATCGGGAATCGGGAATCGGGAATAGAAGATTTCACCAATCATTTGGAACTGGGATATATCTGTCTTTTGTCAGTAAATGAATTTGCGCGTTTCTCATAGCTATGACGTACATATAATTTTTTACCACTTCCGACGGGTGCATCTCATTTCTGCTGTTTGACCCAGTGGTGCGTTACGGGAAGGGCTGTCTCAACAAGGGGCGACCGTTAAAATCAGGCCGAGCCCTTCCCTAACGCACCCTACTGGCTGCGGTTTGACCCAGTGGTGCGTTACGGGAAGGGCTGTCTCAACAAGGGGCGACCGTTAAAATCACGGCGAGCCCTTCCCTAACGCACCCTACACCTGCTCCCTGTTCCCTGTTCCCAGATCCGCTGTTCCCTGTTCCCTAAAACCGAAAAAATTGCACCTCACCTAATTGAAAACCGTTATATTTGCCATGCAGGACACAGCTACAACACTGATTAATCAAAAAACTCTACCGTCGGAAATCCCGGTTAAGGGACAGGACGATCGACCCAAGGCACTAATTCGCATTTTGCGGGAACCATTGCTGCATTTCCTGGTTTTGGGTGCCCTGCTGTTTGGGCTGTATTTTTGGGTTGGTGGTCCTTCCATTACATCGGATTCTCCCAAGCACATTGAGGTGTCTGCTGGCACCATTGAGTCTTTGAAAACAACCTGGCAGCGGCAGTGGGGACGAGAGCCGTTGCCCCAAGAGCTGGAAAGCTTAGTGGATAACTACATCCGAGATGAAGTACTGTATCAGGAAGCCCTGGCATTGGGGTTAGATAAAAACGACCTGATTGTGCGGCGACGGGTGATTCAAAAGATGCAGTTCCTGACGGAAGATGTGTCGGCCCTGCGGGAACCCTCGGATGAAGAGTTGCAAGCCTATTTAACTGATCATGCCCAGCGCTATACTATACCGGGCAAGTATAGCTTTGCACAGATTTACTTCAGTCGGGAAATGCGGCGCGATCGCACGGATGCCGAAGCCCAGGATCTTCTGAATCAGTTGCAAGCCAACCCCAACCTGGAACGCTTCCAGCAGCTAGGGGACCGCTCCATGTTGCCCATAACCTATACCCTGGCCTCAGCTCAGACCTTAACCAACACCTTTGGTGGAACCTTTGCCCAGGAGATGGCTGGGGTTACTGAAACGGGCTGGCAAGGCCCGTTGCATTCCGCTTATGGCAGTCATCTGGTTTACGTTAGTGACATTCAACCGGGTCACGTTGCTACCTTGGCAGAGGTCAGAAAAGATGCCCGCCGGGACTGGATGAGAGACCAGCGCCAACAGCTGGACGAGCAGTTTTATCAACAATTACGCGATCGCTACACGGTTTCCATTGACCAGGATTCCCTCAACCAAGCTATTCAGGAGGACCAGGGATGAACCTAGGAAAATGGCTCTGTCTTGCTCTGCTGGTTTGCCTCGGCCTGGGATATCATCCCGCCCCCGCCCAGGCCCACGGCTTTCAAACGTCCTACCTGGAACTACGAGAGCAACCCTCTGGCCAGGTGGACGTGGTCTGGAAAACCCCACCAGCCATGAGTTTTGGGGATGAAGGGCTGAGTAGTCCCATGACCATTAGCCCGGTCTTTCCCAGCTACTGCACTGCAGTGACCGTGCCTGGGGTAACGGCTACTCCCTCCACCCGTGTCACCCGCTGGAGATTGGATTGCGGTAAAAACGGATTGGCTCAAGCAACCATTGCGTTTCCGGGACTGCTCCAAAGCTCTCTGGAAGTGCTATTGCGGGTGGAATGGGCCGATGGGCACTCCCAAACCACCATGGTGCCCACTGGGGAAGAGACCTTCGTGATCCCAGAAAAAACCACTGTGTTGGCAGTGGGCCAGACCTACCTCAAACTTGGGGTCGAGCACATTTTCAGCGGCATCGACCACTTGCTGTTTGTCTTAGGGCTAGTCTTAATAGTCGGACCATCCTGGCGTCTGGTCAAGACCATTACCGCCTTTACCCTAGCCCACAGCATTACCCTTGCTGCAGCGACCTTAGGTCTTGTGAATGTACCCCAAGCCCCAGTGGAAGCCGTGATTGCCCTCAGCATTTTGTTCTTAGCTTCGGAGCTGGCCCACAGCCGCCAGGGGAAACCAGGATTGACCGAGCAATATCCCTGGCTAGTGGCTCTCACCTTTGGACTGCTCCACGGCTTTGGTTTTGCCGGAGCCTTGGCAGAGGTGGGATTACCCCCCCAAGACATTCCCCCAGCCCTGTTGTTTTTCAATGTTGGGGTGGAATTAGGACAACTGGCCTTTGTGCTAGTAGTCGTTGGGGTCATGGAGAGTCTGAAACGGTTTGGCCCTGAGCAATACCCGCGCTGGCTGGGTTGGGTGCCCACCTACAGCATTGGCATTTTGGCCTCGTTCTGGTGTTTCCAGCGGGTTGCTGCCTTTTGGGGGTAAGGGGGATCCTGGCATCTCACAATGGCTTGGCAGTTTCCAGACCTATTGACTGAGTGTGAGTCCAGCAACCAAGCGATCGCTTCATAACCAAAGGCGATTAGCCCGAAGGGCTACGCTACGCGATGAAGCGTTCGCGAAGCGTGGCCAAAGGCCTCAGCTTCCGCTAAAAGCGATCGCAACCAAAACTGAACATAAGGACATCTCGTCCAGGGTTCAACAATCCAACAAAAGATAATTACGACAGGAGTTATCAAGATGAATCGAACATTTTCGCAAATCCAACGGCTTTTTGCCGGACTTTGCGCTCTTATGTTTGTTGGCAGCATCTTTCTCGCTCCCAACAGCGCCCTGGCAATTTCCCTGCCCCCCGGAGAATACGACTTTATTGGAAAACGATTCTCGACCCCTTTACCTAAAGTAGATTGCCGCTTTGACCCAAATGCTGAGTGCTACTCCCCCTATGTGGAGCGACCCAAACAGGTGTTATGGGGCGATACTCACCTGCATACCGTTTATTCCTTTGATGCAGGAGCCGCTGGAACTCGTTTGGGACCGGCAGATTCCTATGAATTTGCCCTGGGCAATGAAGTCATGACCGATGCAGGACAACCTGTGAAGCTTTCTCGTCCCTTAGATTTTTTGGTAGTGACCGATCACTCGGACGGGCTAGGGGCTTTTCAGCAGTTTTTGTTCAATCCTCCGACAGATTGTGGAGCCGATCAAGAGCAGGTCGATACCTGGCATGAGATGGTTGTTGCGGGTGGAGATGAGGCTGCTCAAGCTTCATCAGAAATTATTGCAGCCTTTTCCCAAGGGAAAGCACCTTTATGTATCTTCCCTTCTGCCGAAGAGTTCCAAACTTTCTGGCAGGAGATCATTGATGCCGCAGAAGCTTATAACGATCCGGGTAATTTTACCGCTGTGATTGGTTATGAGTGGACCTCGCTGCTTGGTGGCAACAACTTACACCGCAACGTCATCTACCGCGATAATGGGGACAAAGCCAAGCAACTTATCCCCTTCACCACAGACCAAAGCACTAATCCAGAAGACCTTTGGAATTGGATGCAAGCCTATGAGGATAAAACAGGTGGTGATGTGTTAGCGATTCCCCACAATGGCAATCTCAGCAACGGTCTGATGTTTGCTGAAATCGATCATAATGGTAATCCCTTGACCGAAAACTATGCCGAACGGCGACAGCTTTGGGAACCCATCTATGAACTCACCCAGATTAAAGGCACCAGTGAAACTCATCCAGAGATCTCTCCTGATGATGAATTTGCTGACTTTGAGGTTGCAGGTTGGGATTTAGGTAACCTGGATATGAGCTTCCTCAAACCTACTGACCCGGAAGCCCGCAAAGCTATGTTTGAGCATGAGTATGCTCGTCCTGCTCTGAAAAATGGCCTGAAATTTGAAGCAAGCCTGGGGGCAAATCCCTTCAAATTTGGTCTGGCGGGTGCTACAGATTCTCATATTGCCCTGCCAGCGGTCGAAGAGAATAGCTATATGGGTAAGTTCCCCAATGAGGCTCCCAGTGCTGAACGAGCAATAGAGCAAGCCAGTCTTGGTCGTTTTGGATGGCAGTATGGAGCTTCTGGTTACATGGGAGTTTGGGCTACCGAAAATACCCGTAAGGCTCTATTCGATGCCATGGAGCGGCGAGAAGTATATGGCACCAGCGGACCGCGCATGGTGGTGCGCTTCTTTGGGGGTTGGGACTTTACCAACTCGGATCTAGACCTGGATCTAGCAGAAGTTGGTTACGACAAGGGCGTTCCCATGGGTAGCGATATGACCCGTATGCCGGAAGGAAAAACACCGACTTTCTTAGTGGCAGCGTTAAAAGACCCCCTACTAGGAAACCTCGATCGCATTCAAATTATCAAAGGTTGGCTGGATGCCGATGGTAACACCCAGGAGCAGGTCTATGATGTGGTTTGGTCAGGGGATCGCGTCCCCGATGCCACAACTGGTAAGCTTCCTGAAGTGGGTAATACAGTCAATACCGATACAGCCGAGTGGACAAACACCATTGGTGCGGTTGATCTAGCACAGGTTTGGACAGACCCGGACTTCGATCCCACCCAAAGGGCATTTTACTACGCACGGGTGCTGGAAATTCCGACACCGCGTTGGACAGACTACGACAAGGCGTTTTACGGCGACGAGTGGTGCGCTGAAGCTAAGGCAGAAGATACAACTGCTTGTGATGATATTCCCCTAACCTTACAGGAACGGGCGTATACTTCTCCGATCTGGTATTCTCCAGCTAAGACAATCAACCTCCCATCCCTGCCTGCCCAACCTGCTGAAAATGTGAGTCACGAAGATTTTTGGGATCTAATCATTCAGGAGGTTGAAAAACATTATTCAAGCAAATGATCAAGTAAATCTATGATCCTGGCATCTGACAATTACAAGTTTGGTCATTTCAACAATGTATTAACTGAGTGTAAGTCCAGCATTTCCCTCGTTTCAACAGAAAAGATTTACCAAAGCCTATCTAATTTAAGGAGTAATATCCGATGAAATTGAAGCCTTTACCCCTGAGGATTCGACCACTTTGGTGGCGAGTCCTCACTATCGGGCTTCTCAGCCTGCTGCTATCTATGGGACAAATGCCCATAGCCTTAGCCCAGAGTGAAGTGAACCCGGCTGAACGAAAAGCCCTATTCGGGGACCTGCACGTTCACACCAGTTATTCCCTCGATAGCTATTTTGGAGCCAACCCCAATGGTCCAGAAGAAGCCTACCGCTTTGCCCGAGGGGAGCCGGTTACGATGGCTTCAGGACAATGCCATAAGTTGAAAACTCCCCTGGATTTCACTGGTGTAACCGATCATGCGGAGTATTTAGGAGAAATAGCCATCTGTACGATGGATGAAAATTCCCCTTACTATAACTCCGACAATTGTCAGCTAGTACGGGATGCAAAAAACGATTTAGACGCTGCTGGGGAGGCATTTCAAAGATTTATAATCGGTAAAGAGGATCTTGGGGTTTGTGGTGATAATCACGAACTTTGCGACGAATATACCCCTCTCGTTTGGGACAAGATCCAAGATGCGGCGACACAGTTCAACGAGCCAGGGGTATTCACCACCTTCAAAGCCTATGAATGGACTTCTCCTGGCAATGTGCCACCAGGACTTGCGGGAGCAGGTATTCACCGTAATATCATTTTTAGTAATGATACCGTTCCTGATACTGTGTTTTCGGCTTTGGATGTTTCCGACCCATTGAAGTCTTCTCCCAACCCAGAGCATCTGTGGGCTTGGTTGGATACTAACTGTACAGGAGAGTGTGAGGTGATCGTCATTCCCCACAACGCTAACTTGTCTCAGGGAACTGCTTTTAACCCAACCTACTACGACAATGTTACCCCAATAGATGATGTTCGCGCCAACACTCAACAACGACTAGAGCGACTGGTAGAAGTGATGCAAACCAAAGGGGAGTCCGAGTGCAAAACGGGTTTAGGCAATGTCGATGAACTGTGTAACTTTGAAAAACTCGATCGCCGTTCCGTTCGGACGGGTCCTTCCTTTCTGATAGAAGGGGCTGCCGTCCAATCCCTAAGCAGTGCCCCCATCTGTGATGAACTTTTTGAACCAGCCGGTTGTATTAACAAATATAGCTACATCCGAGAAGGACTCAAAGAAGGTATCAAACAAGAGGCTAAAATTGGTGTCAACCCCTTTAAGTACGGTTTCGTGGGCGCGACCGATACCCACAGTGGGATTCCTTCTAGTGGAGAAGAAGATAATTACCAGGGTAATCATGGTATGGCTGACGATACTCCTGAATACCGATTGGGGATTGAACAAAGTCCCATTAGTGGTGAGCTAGACAACCTTTTGAATAATCCTGGTGGGTTAACAGGAGTTTGGGCTGAAGAAAACACCCGCGATAGTATCTTTGATGCCTTCCAGCGACGGGAAACCTTTGCTACCAGTGGTCCTCGTATTCAAGTACGACTTTTTGGCGGCTACGAGTTCCCAGAAGATCTCAATCTTCGAGATGATGCCATCGAGATTGCTTATGGCACTGGCGTTCCCATGGGCAGCGATTTCCCAATCCTTCCCACTGCTGAGGCAGACCCTGAGTTCTTTGTTTGGGCGATTAAAGACCCCAAGAGTGCTCCCATAGACCGCATCCAAATCATTAAGGGTTGGATCGGTGATGATGGGGAAACCCATGAAAAGGTCTATGATGTTGCCTGTTCCGATCAAAAACAGCCAAATGAGAATGGCTCATGTCCTGGAAATAAGGCCATACCGAATATTTTTACCTGTAGTTACCCCCAGAATGTAGGAGACTCAGAACTCAGTACTGTTTGGCGTGATCCTGAATTTGACCCCAATCAACACGCATTTTACTACGCACGGGTGATCGAAAATTTCACCTGTCGCTGGAGTAGCTATGATGCGATCGCCCTTAACAAATCTATCTTCGCCTCTGGTGCTAAACCCTTTATTCGGGAACGAGCCTGGTCTTCTCCTATTTGGTATTCCCCAACTAAGGTCGAACCTCTGCCTGCCCAAGCTGTTGAAAATATGAGTCAGGAAGATTTTTGGAACCGAATCATTCAGGAAATTGAGAAACATTATTCAACCAAATGATCAAGTAAATCTATGATCCTGGCATCTGAGAATTACAAGTTTGGTGATTTCAACAATGTATTAACTGAGTGTAACTCCAGCATTTCCCTCGTTTCAACAGAAACGATTTACCAAACCCTATCTAATTTAAGGAGTAATATCCGATGAAATTGAAGCCTTTACCCCTGAGGATTCGACCCTTGTGGTTGCGAGTCTTTACTATTGGGGTTCTCAGCCTGCTGTTATCTATGGGACAAATGCCTATAGCCTTAGCCCAGAGTGAAGTGAACCCGGCTGAACGAAAAGCCCTATTCGGGGACCTGCACGTTCACACCAACTACTCTCTCGACAGCTACCTGGGGTCGAACCCTAACAGCCCTCGCGAAGCCTACCGCTTTGCCCAGGGCGAGGAGGTGATGACGGCAGCCGGGGAAGCACACAAGTTGAAAACCCCCCTCGATTTCACCGCTGTCACCGACCATGCAGAATATTTCGGGGAAATGGCCATCTGCAACGAGTTTGAAGATGCCCCCGGCCATAACTCCCTGAGATGCCGAGCTTTGCGAAATGCCCCCAAAAGCGACTTGATTGCCGCCTACTTGTATGTCAAAAAACCGGGGACATGTAGCGTAGATTCGGAAACCTGCAACGAATATGGCGCTCAACTCTGGAAAAAAATCCAGGAAATCGCCACAGAGTTTAACCAACCTGGGCAGTTTACAACGCTGAACGCTTACGAATGGACCTCTAAAGGCAACGTACCACAAGACATTAGTGGGGCTGGCATCCACCGTAACATCATTTTTCGCAATGACACCGTTCCCGAGACCGCGTTTTCGGCGGATAATTCTCCCAACCCAGAGGAACTGTGGGACTGGTTGAATGCCAATTGCACGGGAGAATGCGAGGCGATCGTGATTCCCCACAACACCAACCTGTCTGGGGGGACCGCCTTTGCCCCCTACTACTACAACGGCGAGACGCCCATCAACCCCGAGCGTGCCAGGATCCAACAAGAACTGGAACGACTGGTGGAGGTCATCCAAACCAAAGGCGAATCGGAGTGTAAAACCGGTCTGGGCAACACAGACGAACTCTGCGGCTTTGAAAAACTCAACCGTAGCTTTATTGTCAGCGATGAGTTGCCTTTAATGGAAGGTGCTGCCGTCCAAGCGCAGACCAGCGTGTATAGCTGTGAAGAAAAGCCCGAGGATCCGAAATGTATCAGCAAATACGACTACATCCGGGAAGGACTGAAGGAAGGTATCAAGCAGGAAGCAAAGATCGGCTTCAACCCCTTTAAGTATGGTTTCGTGGGTGCGACCGATACCCACAGCGGTTTTCCCTCAAGCGGTGCAGAAAACAACTTCAAGGGCAGTCACGGTATGACGGACGCTACCCCCCAGTATCGTCTGGGCACTGAACCGAATCCCATTGCCGACAGGAACGATAACCTCTCGAACAATCCCGGCGGGGTTACTGGGGTTTGGGCCGAAGAAAACACCCGTGAAAGCATCTTTGATGCTCTGAAGCGCCGGGAAACCTTTGCTACCAGTGGCCCCCGCATTCAAGTGCGGCTGTTTGGCGGCTACGAGTTCCCGGACGACCTGAACGAACGCCCTGATGCCCTCGATATTGCCTACAGCAAGGGCGTTCCCATGGGTGATGATTTGCCCACACCCCCTACCGCCACCGCTCCCCAGATGTTTGTCTGGGCAATGCAAGACCCCAAGAGTGCCAAATTACAAGGCATTCAAATTATCAAAGGCTGGCTGGGTGAAGACGGCGAACCCCAAGAGAAAGTCTATGCTGTTGCCTGCTCTGATGGCTTAGAACCGAGAGAAGACGGACTCTGCCCACCGAATGGGGCAACGGTAGATATAACCACCTGTGGTATATCCCAAGGTCCGTTCGTGCCGGGTGCAGCGGAACTCAGCACAGTTTGGCGCGACCCGGACTTCGACCCGAGCCAGCATGCATTTTACTACGCACGGGTGATTGAAAATCCCACCTGCCGCTGGAGCACCTATGATGCGATCACTCTAAAAATCTACCCACCCACTGGAGTCCCTCCCTTCATCCGTGAGCGGGCTTGGTCTTCCCCCATCTGGTATAATCCGGCTCCGGTAGCGATCGAACCTCCGCCTACCCAACCTCTTGACAATATCAGTCAGGAAGAATTTTGGAATCGAATCATTCAGGAAATTCAGAAACATTATTCAACCATGCAGATGAAGTAAATCTATGATCCTGGCATCTCACAATGGCTTGGTAGTTTCGACACCTATTAACTGAGTGTAAGTCCAGCAACCAAGCGATCGTTTCTTCATCCGAAGCGATCTTAACCAAAAATCTAGCTTAGCCTAAGAAGGAGGCTATTTATGTTACGAAAGATTAAACTTTTGGGGAAACGACTCACCATTGGTCTGATGACCATGTTGTTGTTTGTTTCCTTCAGCACAACCGCACAAGCGGTTACTCTAGGACCAGCTGTACCCTTGCCCGCGCAGCTCTCCTGTGATGGTGAAAGCCTGAGTGATCCTGCCCAACGTCAGGCTTTATTTGGGGATCTGCACACCCATACCACCTATTCCCTGGATGCCTACTTGGGCTTGATGCGGAATGACCCCGATGCAGCCTATAAGTTTGCTAAGGGAGACCCCAACGAGCTTCCAGGTGGCATCACCCAGCACAAAGTGCCCCTGAATTTTGCGGCTGTCACCGACCACGCCGAATTCCTGGCCGAGGTGGAAATGGCCCTCAATCCCGAATATGGTAAAAAGAAATACTACCATCCCCTGGCTATTGCGATTCGGAACAAGCCCCAGTCTGAGCTGCTGTCAACCCTAGTATACGTCCAGGTAATGCAGGGAGCCGCTCGCTCGGAAGACCAGCCAGAACGCACGGCATATGCGTCAGGTCCCATTGCAGATCAAGCCCGGGTAAACGCCTGGAAGAAAATTCAACAGGCAACGGAAGACAACTACGAACCGGGCACATTTACAACGTTGCACGCCTTTGAATGGTCTTCTGCCCCGGGCGGTGCAAACCTACATCGGAACGTGATTTTTCGCGATACCGTCGTGCCTGAGGTGCCCGTGAGCCTCTTCGACACCCAATCCCCCGAGGTGTTATGGCAATACCTCAGCCAGTACGAGGACGATGGCTCGACGGTTTTGGCAATTCCCCATAACAGCAACGTCAGCACCAACCAGATGTTCATGCCAGAACGGTGGAATGATGACACACCCATCGATCCAGCCTGGGCTGAATTGCGGGCAAAATACGAGCCATTGGTGGAAATCATGCAAGTCAAGGGCAACTCCGAAACCGTGCCTGCCTATGCCCCAGAGGATGAGTTTGCAGACTTTGAATTGATGCAAACTACCGAACGCACCCGAGGGCGCTACGGCTATGTGCGGGAAGCCCTGAAGAATGGTCTGCGCCACGAAGCGACTTTGGGAACCAATCCCTTCAAGTATGGTATTATAGGGGCTACAGACAACCATAATGGTTCTCCTGGGGATACCGAAGAAGACGATTTTATTGGTTCCCACGGCTTTACCGATGCCACACCCGAACTGCGGCTGTTTAGTGAAATTCCCGGTTGGGAAAAATTGCCCTATCTCAATCCTGGGGCATTGACCGGGGTTTGGGCAGATCAGAATACCCGCGAGTGCGTTTACGATGCTCTAGCTCGTAAAGAAACCTTTGGTACTAGCGGCACCCGCACCCAGGTACGCTTTTTCGGTGGCTGGGACTTTGCAGAGGACCTGAACCTGCAACCAGATGCGGTTGAGCAGGCTTATGCTACTGGCGTTCCCATGGGCAGGGATTTACCCACACCTGATGCGCAGAAAGCACCTAAGTTTTTTGTCTGGGCAACCAAGGATCCCAACAGTGGTAACCTGGATCGGATCCAGGTGGTCAAAGGCTGGACTAAGCATGGCTTGACCCACGAGAAAATTTATGATGTGGCCTGGGCAGGCGATCGCGAACCCAATCCCACAACCGGCAAATTGCCTCCCATTGGCACCACTGTAGATGTTTATAACGCCACCTATACCAACGACATTGGTAGCCCCGAACTCTCTGGGGTTTGGGAAGACCCGGACTTTGACCCCACAGTGCGAGCATTCTACTACTTGCGGGCCTTAGAAATTCCCACTCCCCGCTATTCTACTTACGATGCTGCCGAAGTGGGCATTGTCCCGCCTGCGCCTGCCGAAATCCAAGAGCGAGCCTGGAGTTCCCCGATCTGGTATACTCCCAGTGATGCCTATCTAGCTGCTGGTGATGCTGGTGCGTTAACTGTTGACCAGCTGGAACAAAATGGTATTCCACCCCTCACTACCGAAGAGATTGAAGACCTGATCCGTGGCCACAATCTGGAAATTAGTAATCTGATCACCGGTGACGAATTTATCGGTTTCTTTCAGGATTACCAATTCTATCAAGGTGAAGGCACCTGGTTCCTGGGCGAGTCGGCCACCTCTGCGTCCCTGCATACTGGGGAACTGGAGGCAGCAGCTCCTATGAAATACAAGATAGCAGACAATCAACTCAGCTTTAACCTGAAGGATGACAGCGAGTTTGTTGCCCAGCTGTTCAATAATAACGGGCAGATTCTGGCAGCTCGCAATGACGAGATTGGCTATGTTAACTATGAGTTGAAAGACCTTGAAGAGGATCTCGACCTGTATACTCGGCTCCCCCAAGATGCCTTAGATTCTTTAGATATGAGTAATGAAGAATTTTGGGAGCGAGTAATTAAGGAGATTATTCGGTTAACACAGTAATTCTTGAATTACGGCGTTGCTGATTATGGGTATGGTTTTGCCCCCCTAACCCCCCAATTTTGGGGGGAACAAAACTCTCAAAGTCCCCCGCCCCCCTCACCCTCACAGGGGTAGGTTTTTTACATTTGGGTCCTGCCTCACCCCCAACCCCCGACCGGTCGGGGGCGGATCACAGGGAGAGGAAAAGGAAAACAACGAAGAAGCGATGCAGCAAGGGAACAGGGGGTTTCCCCCACTCGCTATTGCATCAAGACAATGATGATTTTTAACGACAAATTAAGTATATTTTCTTATCCCCCACACCCTACACCCCACCCCCTACACCCCACACCTCACGTCTTTGTTAAAAACCTACCCCTGTGAGGCCCCCCTCACCCCCCAACTTTGGGGGGAATTAGCGGATGCTTCGCTTTTTGACAGATGGGGATTTAGGGGGCTGTAATAAAACCAGATGATCGTGCATTCATTCCTTAATTCAGCAACGCTAGGGATTAACGTAGCATGTCGAAGTTTGGTATTACTTCGGCATTCTATCTCACAAAAAATGGTAATGACTTGATAGAGAAATGGCAGTTGCGTAGGGTGCGTTAGATGGCTCAAATCTTTTGCCCTCAGCCGAACGCTCACAATCCGTCGTAACGCACCAATTCCATTAATCAAGGAATTACAAAACAATTCCAAAAGGAGTTCATCAAACATGAATCGAATCGTTTCACTTTCGCAAATCCGCAAACTATTTATAATAGGCTTGTGTATTTGCTTTCTGATCGGGAATATCCTATTTTCCTCTAACAGTGCTTTGGCAGTTTCGTTGTTGCCACCTGGGGAATACGATCTTCCAGATTTCAACCGACCCGTACCGCCCATAGGAGAAATACAACCCTACTCCCCCTATGCTGGGCAACCCCAAGCAGATCCTGGTCGTCCCCAGCAGGTATTCTGGGGGGACACCCACCTCCATACCATCTATTCCTTTGATGCAGGTGCAGGTGGAACCACGCTGACCCCTGAAGACTCCTACCGATTTGCCCGAGGGGAGGAAGTGGAAGTCGATGGTGGGCAACCCGTCCAGTTGTCTCGTCCCTTAGATTTCTTGGTGGTCACCGATCACACCGACCAGTTGGGCTCTTTCCAACAGTTTGTTGAAACACCCCCACAAGATTGCGGTGAGGATCAGCAGCAGATAGATGATTGGCATGACGCAGTCGAAGAAGGCGGAGAGGCTGCAGCCAAGGCCGTAACCGAAATGACTTCAGCCTTCGCTCAAGGCACAGTTCCAGACTGTATGCTCCAAAGTCCAGAGGAATTCGGTGCAGCTTGGGAGGATGAAGTCGATTGGGCGGAAGAGTTCAACGACCCCCACACATTTACAGCAGTGATCGGGTATGAGTGGACTTCCCTAGATGCGGGGGACAACCTCCACCGGAATGTCATCTACCGCGACAATAGCGACAAAGCCAAGCAGTTGCTGCCTAAGACTACAGAAGATGGCACCGACCCAGAACTGCTCTGGAATTGGATGGCAGCCTATGAAGACACAACGGGTGGGGATGTGTTGGCCATTCCCCACAATGGCAACATGAGCAACGGACAAATGTTTGCCGACACCGATGCTCGCGGTATGCTCCTAAGCCACAGCTATGCCCAGCAGCGACAACGGTGGGAGCCCCTCTATGAAGTCATCCAAATCAAAGGGGCGGGCGAGACCCATCCTGATTTGTCTCCCGACGATGAATTTGCTAGTTTTGAGATAGCAGGTTGGGATAACGGAAATCTGGACCTAACGGGTCCCAAAACAGATGATATGTACGAGTATGAATATGCCCGTGCTGCCTTCAAGAATGGACTGAAGTTTGAAGAAAACTTGGGAGCAAATCCCTTCAAATTTGGTCTGGTGGGTTCCACGGATTCCCATCTTGCGATTTCCGGGGTGGAAGAAAATAGCTTTATGGGTAAAATGGTCTTTAATACCCCCAGTCCTGATCGGGCAGAACAAGTCGAGAAGACAAGTTGTTTTACTAAGGATCAAGATGGGAACTGTGTTCCGGAGGATCCGGAGGTGAACCGGTTGGGATGGCAGAATGGAGCAGCTGGCTATGTGGGCGTTTGGGCTGAAGCCAATACCCGCGAGTCCTTGTTTGATGCCATGGAGCGTCGGGAAGTCTATGCTACCAGCGGACCACGGATGATAGTTCGCTTCTTTGGCGGTTGGGACTTTACCCCAGAGGATCTCGATCGTAATCCCGGTGATGTGGGCTATGCCAAGGGTGTTCCTATGGGTAGCGATTTGCCTTTGCCTCAAGAGATCGATCTGAACTTGCCTGAAAAGATCGCTAACAATCTGGAGGAAGCTGACAATGTGGAGAAAAAGATCGAAGCTCTCGTTAACTATCAGCTACAAAAAAGGAACCCACCGACCTTTTTGGTAGCAGCGTTAAAAGACCCCCTGCGGGGAAATCTTGATCGCATTCAAATTGTCAAGGGCTGGCTGGAGAATGACGAAACCCAGGAAAAAGTTTACGATGTAGTCTGGTCAGGCGATCGCGTACCTGATCCCACAACGGGTAAGCTTCCCCTTGTGGGTTGTGCGGTCAATCCCGCTACATGTGAGACGGACGATCCGATGGAAGATACCGGTACGGTGAATACCGACACAGCAGAGTGGACAAACACCATTGGTGCGCTTGAGCTGGCACAGGTTTGGACAGACCCGGACTTCGATCCCACCCAAAGGGCATTTTACTACGCGCGGGTGCTGGAAATTCCGACACCTCGTTGGACGGACTACGACAAGGCATTTTATCAGATAGAAATGCCCCCTGAAGTGCCCTTAACCCTACAGGAACGGGTGTATACTTCTCCGATTTGGTACTCCCCAACTAACGCAATATCTAAGATAGCTCCGTTGCCTGAA
>NZ_JAAHIG010000023.1:0-197621 GCF_010692305.1 Moorena sp. SIO4G3
CTCCCACCTCCCCATCACCCCATCTCCCCATCTCCCCATCTCCCCATCTCAGCTAGTAGCGGGGAAACTGCCACCAATGAAGTGAATATCACTGAAGGTTTCGATCCACAGACGAGCGCCACAATCGAGGGGATGATCGGGATTATAGACAATCTTACAAGGACCGAGGATTTCGACTTCGTTGCCGTAGAGATTGGTGCCCTTTCGTTTTACTGAAATCACTGGCTTCCGGTCTTTGGGACTTTTCTTCATATTCGAGCCAATGTGATTGCGGTTGACATTAATCTTAGCTAAAGCCGGGGGACGACTGGTAAGCCATTTGCCCTTCGGTCCACGGGAGCCTTTGGTAATTTGTGGCAAATGGTTGAACAGAGGAATAATCCAGAATTTTCCACTTTTATAGGCACCCCTGACCCTACCCTTCTCTAGGAGTTGGCGCAATCGCCGAGACGAAATTCCTAATAAAGATGCGGCTTCAGTAGTACCAACACACTTGTTCATCAGTGGACTCCCCCTTAACTATTCCGATAATACTAGTTTAATAGGAAAAAAGAGAATTGGCAATTTTGGGGAATGGGGAATAGGGAACAGCGGATCTGGGAACAGGGAACAGGGGGAAAGTGTGGGAGGTGTGGGAGGTGTGGGGAGGGTGGGGAGCAAGTGGTGTGGTTTCCAGGATCAGTGACCAAGACCAGAATAGATAATTGGGAATCGGGAATCGAGAAATGCGATCGCGTAGCGTAGCCCTTCGGGCTAATCGCACAAGCGCGGAAGCTTCGCTTCATCGCCTTGACCTACGGTCAATCGCGAGCGGCTCCAAAGGAGCATCGCACTACTTCCCCTAAAGTTAATTAATTTATTTATTAAAAGAATACCTAAATAAATTGTGATTTTTATTCCCTGTTCCCTGTTCCCTGTTCCCTATTCCCTATTCCCTACTCCCTACTCCCTACTCCCTATTCCCTACTCCCTACTTCCAATTTGTTACAAAACTTTTAAAAATATGTTATAATTAAAGATTATTTGTGCTATAGTAAAACTGTGGTCGTTAAACGTCCACGGGAAGAGCCAGCCAACGGATTTTGCGAGGCCGGTGTGGCTGGCTCTTGGTCCCCAGTACAAGGAGATACATAGATTATGACTTACCATCAACGCCTACACCCATGGGTGGTTATTCGGCTGTTATCGAAGATGCAACGGGTGGTTGTTGCTCGTTTCCGCAAGCGTTCAGATGCGGAGGGCCATTTGCAGGCGCTGAAACGGTTGATGCCGGATGCCGAATTTATTATTATTTTTGATCACGGCGAGCCTATAGAAGAAGAATTTTAAGCATTCAGCTGCGTAGGGTGTGTTAGGGACGGGCTCACCCTAATTTTGCGCCTCAACGCCGGGGTTCGAACCGCCCGTCCCGTAACGCACCAGTGCCAGTCCAGTAGTGCCAGTCCGTCCAGTAGGGTGTGTTAGGGACGGGCTCACCCTAATTTTGCGCCTCAACGCCGGGGTTCGAACCGCCCGTCCCGTAACGCACCACCCAAACAGCAAATATGAAATGCACCCGTTTAATCTGAGCGATTGCGCTACGCGCACGCTACGCGAACAGCTATCAGTTATCAGTACACATAATTCAAGTAGGGTGGGCAAAGTTTCATTCTCTACAATACTGATTTCAACCAAACTTTTTTTGCCCACCCTACAAGCTAACCTAATGAGGTACACATGATTTTTTCCGTGTTCCCGATTCCCGATTCCCGTTCCCCTCCTGGGAGGGGTTAGGGGTGGGTTCCGATTCCCGTTCCCCTCCTGGGAGGGGTTAGGGGTGGGTTCCGATTCCCGATTCCCTATTCCCTTATAAAATGGCAATAAACAACTACAGTGAAATCATCCAAACCGTTATTCGTGAGCAAGCCGAGCTACACCAGTCGGGTTATAAAATTCCCACAAGCCGAAAACCCCGTGTCTAAAGACCGGGGATGAAGGCTATTAGCGGCTTTAGCCGCCGTGAAAATAAATATTCTTAGATTTACGAAATTTTACCCTGATTAGGGTATACTAAAGTAGTAGTTAAAGGTCGATAATAATGATTGTTTTAGAGTTCAAAGCATACGGAAAACAAAGGCAATTTTTAGCAATATACGAAGCGATTAGAACAGCTAAGTTTGTTCGCAATAGTTGTATTCGTTATTGGATGGACAATAAAGGTATTGGAAAATTAGACCTTAACAAATATTGTGCTGTTTTAGCGAAGCAGTTCCCGTTTGCTAATGAATTGAACTCTATGGCTCGTCAAGCTAGTGCTGAACGAGCTTGGTCATCAATCGTCCGTTTCTACGATAACTGCAAAAAGAAAGTTCCTGGAAAGAAGGGGTTTCCTAGATTCAAAAAGCATTGTCACTCAGTAGAATACAAGACCACGGGCTGGAAACTATGTCCAGACAAGAAGTCAATCATTTTTAGTGACAAAAAAGAAATAGGAAAACTCAAGCTTAAGGGTACGTGGGATTTATGGCGCTTTGACAAAAAGCTAATCAAAAGGGTCAGAATAGTCCGTCGTGCTGATGGGTATTATGTTCAGTTTTGCATTCAGATTGATATTAATGAGTCTGTTCCAGCAACAGGTACTACTATTGGCTTAGATGTTGGACTAAAGGATTTCTACACCGATTCTAATGGAACTACTGAATCTAATCCTCGGTTTTATCGAAAAGGAGAAAAGCGCCTAAAGTTTTATCAACGTCGGGTATCCCGGAAGAAGAAAGGCTCTAATAACCGCAAGAATGCAATTAATAAACTGGGTAGGACACACCTGAAAATAAGTAGGCAGCGTGAAGAACATGCCAAGAGACTGGCACGTTGCGTAGTCCGGTCAAACGATCTGGTAGCCTATGAAAATTTAAGGGTTAAGAATATGGTTAAAAACCACTGTCTTGCCAAGTCTATTAATGATGCAGGTTGGTACCAATTCCGGAAATGGGTGGAGCACTTTGGCACTAAATTTGGAAAAGTAACAGTCGCAGTAAACCCTGCCTATACTAGCCAGAATTGTTCTAATTGTGGTGAATTAGTCAAGAAGTCTCTATCAACTAGAACCCATGTTTGTCAGTGTGGTTGCAAACTTGATAGAGACCACAACGCTGCCATTAACATATTAGAAATAGCCTTGAGTACGGTGGGGCACACCGGAACTCTGATCTTAAATGATCCAAACGCTTGGGGAGAGGCGGCCTCTACTTTGGCTGGTGAAAACCTGTCAAAGCAAGTTGCCTCGTTGAACCAAGAATCCCCGTCTCTTTAGAGCGGGGAGTGTCAAGTTCCCATAGAAACAATTCTAGATATCGAACGCCATCACTACCTGTTGCTACAAGTGGGTTGGGTCAAAGACCATTGGGTCTATGGGTCTATCCTTCACCTGGATATTATTGATGGCAAAATCTACATTCAACAGAATAATACAGAACAAGTGATCGCTCAACGTTTAGTAGAATTGGGAGTGCCTAAAACAGATATTGTGATTGGCTTCCATTCTCCTTTTAAACGAAAATTCACTGACTATGCAGTTAGCTAGTGTTTCCATATAATTAATCGTAAGGTGGGCAAAATTATATTATCTAGAATAGTCAAAAGAACCCAACTTTTTTTGCCCACCCTACAAGCTCAAAAAGCGATTGACCGTAGGTCACGCTACGCGATCGCACTTTTGCCTCTTGCCTCTTGCCTCTTGCCTGCTCCCTGCTCCCTGCTCCCTGCTCCCTAAAAACCCAAAACTTTGTACTTAACTGGATTGCAAACCCCTGTATGACTATTTCTACCCTACCCTTAACCCTACCCCCCCTGGAAAACGGTGACAAACTCACCCGTTTTGAATTTGAGCAGCGCTACGCCGCCATGCCCGAGATCAAAAAAGCTGAATTAATAGAAAGATGTGTTTATATGACTCCTGCTGTTCATGCTAAAGCTCATGGTAAACCCCACGCTCACATTATGGGATGGCTGGTTGCCTACGAAGCTGTCACTACTGGTGTAGAAGTTTTGGATAATCCTACGGTGCATCTAGATGCTGACAACGAAGTCCAACCGGATGCTCTGCTTCGGATTGAGGAAAATGGACAATCTACTATCAGCAACGACGACTATGTCGAAGGGGCACCGGAACTGATTGTTGAAATTGCCGCCAGTAGCGCGTCGTATGATCTACACCAAAAGTTAAATGTCTATCGGCGCAATCAGGTACAGGAGTATCTGATCTGGCGAGTGTATGACCAAGAATTGGATTGGTTCTGTCTACAAGAGGGGAAATATATTCCCTTGCAACCTGATCAAGCAGGGATTCTCACTTCAACAATTTTCCCTGGTTTGTGGCTGGCGAAATCTGCCTTATTATCCGAAGATCTAGGCACTGTGTTAGGGGTTTTACAAGAGGGAGTAGGGAGTAGGGAGTAGGGAGTAGGGAGTAGGGAGATAGGGAGATGGGGAGATGGGGAGATGGGGAGGTGGTTTAACAGTTTGTTTGATAACAGTTTAATTTAATGGCTCGTAATCGTGCTAAGCGATCGCATAAATACTCGTAGGGTGGGCATTGCTGAACATGATCTTTATTGAACGGCGAGCAATTAAATAGCAATGCCCACCAACACCTTGCCCGTAGCCTTAGAATTAGCATCTTGGTAGAATGGGCATCTTGCCCGTGGCTGCTCCTGTTACAATTCTCCCCAACTCCCCATCTCCCCATCTCCCCATCTCCCCATCTCCCCATCTCCCCATCTCCCAATAGATGGTATTCTAACCACTAGTAATAACTAAAAATAAAGAGGAGTCAACGACAATGGGTGGGCAAAAAGAAATTACTTCCTGGCCAAAAATCTCCCATCCTACGTTCCACCACTGCTAAGCCCATCCCCGGCTTGACCGAAACCGAGCTGACCACTGGATGGGCCGGGCAAGGCCAAGGGCTGCAACCCGCCCAACAGTGTCAAACAGTGCATAGTTATGCTTGTCCACCTTTCGCCGGAGACGATGCGGAGTAAGACTCAGTCGATCTAAAGAAGCCGCAAATTGTATCAAAAGTCTTTTTTCTAGTGGCTGCTATTAGTTTTGTAGAACAGACATCTTGCCCATTGCTCCTGTTACAATTCTCCCCATCTCCCCATCTCCCCATCTCCCCATCTCCCCATCTCCCCATCTCCCCATCTCCCCACTCCCAGTAAACAAATGTAAACCCCCCTTGACTCCCCGCCCTTACCCAATGGTATTCTAAACCCTGTAACAAACAAAATCTAACAGGAGCAAAAGATAATGGGAAAGAAAAAGTTACTGCCAGGCCAGAAATCTCCCATCGTACGTTCCACCACCGCTAAGCCCATCCCCGGCTTGGAAGAAACAGCCCTGACGGAGGGCTATGGCAGTGTTTCTGGGTCAATCACCCCATCTGTAGAAACCTGGAGTGGTAAAATTGTGCAATGGAAGGGAAACCCTTTTGCGGGGGACGGGGACGAGTAAAACTACTCTATCACAGTTTTCTGAAATTATGTCAAAAGTCTTTTTTTTCATTGCTGGGCGGTCGATTGGCCGCGATAAATTTGCGGGAAACCCTAGCTACTTCGGGGTCTTCCGTTACCTGGCACGGTAGGGTTTTTGCTCGATGCTTGCCCTGGTGAGACTTTTTTGACAAATGTTGTGATTCCGATAGAGAAACCCCAGCTAGGAGCCTACTACCCCAGTGGGACTTAGTTGGGGTTTTCTTTTTCGGTTTGTACCGATAGCAAAATCCCTTATATTTTCTGGCGCATTCCTCTAAGCTATTACCCAACTGCAAGAAAGCGGGATGCCATTGAGTTAACCCATCATCAGTGAGCTGTTCATAGCTGCCGTAGTTGCTGAAGTCATAGAAAAAGCTTTGACGCATTTTTGCCGCTTTGGGGTTGCCGTGAATATAACGTAAAGTATTTAATGCTCTCTGGCGGTCTGTGGGAAGAAACCCATCAGCATAGTACCGTTTTTCCCAAAAATGCCCTGTACGATCCCCCCTAGCCCCCCTTACTAAGGGGGGAAGCCGAAGGCGGGGGGATCACATGGCAGTGTACCAATTAAGAAAGTGCATAATTTTCGGTAAATCAGCACCACAGACCGGTTCAATCAGATAATGCACATGATTGGACATGATGCACAACCCATAGAGTTTGAACTGATATTTCAACAGTGCCTTTTTAATCGCATATAGAAAGACCTCTCGGCATACTCGTTTAGATAATTTAAACTCACGATTGTTGCAACGGGTGGTAATGTGATAAGAATAGCCATCTTTGAAATTGCGAGGGAGTCTTGCCATAAATCTCAGTAGAATGGGCATCTTGCCCGTTGCTGTAGAATGGGCATCTTGCCTGTTAGATAGGAAACATCTGGCCCGTTTGATGATGGTAAAGTTTTGTGGAACAGGCATCTTGCCTGTAATATCGGAAAACTTTTGTAGAACAGGCATCTTGCCTGTAATATCGGAAAACTTTTGTGGAACAGGCATCTTGCCTGTTACTATTGATTCTCTCGCGGGCAGGATGCCCACTCTACCGCTATTGATTCTCTCGCGGGCAGGATGCCCACTCTACCGCTATTGATCCCTTAATTCAGCAACACCAAAATTCACCCCATCCCCCCATCTCCCCACCTCCCCATCTCCCCACCTCCCCATCTCCCCACTCCCCATCTATAACGAAAAAAAAATGCCCGACCTCTCCACCATCCCCGGCTTCACCGAACTCCAATCCCATACCACCGGTGATTCTCGCCTTCTGATCGCAGTATTAGATGGTTCAGTAGACTTAGACCGAGCCTGTTTCCAGGGGGCAAAGCTGAGTCGAATTACCCCCTTTTGGTCAGAAGAACTGGTGATTGACCCGGATCTGATTAAAGTCTTCCGAGACATTGATCAGTTAGATGACTTTGACGACGAAACCAAACACGATAAGCTCAAAGCCGCTATTCCGGACGACCGGATTCGTCATCGGATTGGCTTGGATTTCCATGCCACCCATATTTCCAGTACCATTTTTGGACAACCAGGCTCTCCCGTTGAAGGCATTGCCCCTGGTTGCCGAGGCATTAATATTCCCATTAGTCGGGATGGGGATAACTTCATCAACCCCCTGAACCTAGTTCATGCCTTTAATCAAGCCTTGGAACTAGGAGCCAATATTATTCACTGCGCCGCCTGTCACCCCACCCAATCCGGTGTGGCCCATGAACTGTTGGAAAAAGCAGTGCGTCAAGCCCAGGATAATAACGTTCTGGTGGTTGCCCCTGGTGGTAATGATAAAGGGGAATGTTGGTGTATTCCGGCAGTTTTGCCTGGAGTACTCACGGTTGGAGCCTACAAAGATAATGATCAACCGGCCAAGTTCAGTAACTTCGGTGGCCAGTATGCCAAACAAGGGGTGCTGGCTCCCGGAGAAAATATTCTGGGGGCACAACCGGGAACCGATGAAACAGTACGGAAAAAAGGAACCAGTTGTGCGGCTCCGGTAATTACTGGAATTTCCGCCTTGTTAATGAGTTTGCAATTACAACAAGGGGCAGCTCCCGATGCGGAAGCCATTCGTGCTGCTATTACCAATAGTGCCATTCCCTGCGACCCAGAAGAAGTAGAAGAACCGGAACGCTGTTTGCTGGGCAAGGTTAATATTGCCGGTGCCTTTGAGTTAATTACCGGACAAGAATTAGCAGCCAAAGGTGAAGAGTCAGAGATTACCAGTCAAGGCTCAGAGGATAAAAGTACGATTGTTTTTATATCGTCTCAAGAAGGGAACAGGGAACAGGGAACAGGGAACAGGGAACAGGAAATAGGGAATAGGGAACAGGGAATCGGGAATAGGGAACAGGGAATCGGGAACAGGGAACAGGGAATCGGGAATAGTGGAGAAGAATTAACGGAAATAGGAACAGAAAATGAATTAACCTTATCTTCTTCTGATGGGGTTAGCGCTGATAATATCACTGCTAATACTACTGCAGCCAATAATATTGTGCCGAGTGCTGGGTCAAACCTGGTCTATGTGATGGGAACGGTGGGGTATGATTTCGGCACGGAAGCAAGGCGGGATTCTTTTAAGCAGTTAATGCCACCGGTAGAGGTCAACGGGGTAATGGTTCCCCCCAACCCCTACGATGCCAGGCAAATGGGAGATTATTTGGGTCAGAATCTCTATGAAGCCAAGTCGTTAATTTGGACCTTGAACCTAGAACTGACCCCCATTTATGCCCTGGAACCGGTGGGGGCATTTGCGGATGATACTTACGCCACCTTGCAGGATATGCTGGCCAGTGAGGCATTGCCAGAAAACGATGAGGAGTATATAGAACGGGTGAGTATGGCGGGACGGTTGAGCCAGAAAACCGTCAAACTGTTCTCTGGACAAGAGCTGCCGGTGTTGAAGCTTTATAGTCCCCGGGGAATGTACGGCTGGACAATCAACACCTTAGTGGATAATGCCATCGAAGCCGTTCGTCAGGAACAAGAAAATGCTGATGAAGCCGCAATCCGGAAGTCTTTGACCGCATTTCTACATCGGGTCTATTATGATCTACGGAACTTAGGACAAGCTGACCGCGATCGCGCCATCAACTATGCCGCTATTAATGCCTTTCAAGCCGCCGAAAGTATTTCGGAAGCAGTAGCTATAGGCATGGAACTCCATAGTATTGAAGTAGAGAAGAGTCCCTTCTGTCGTTACGATAGCAACTGTTGGGATGTTAAACTCAAGTTCTTTGACCCAGATCATGGTCGCAGAGCCAAGAAAATCTATCGCTTCACCATTGATGTGATTGATTTGGTGCCAGTTACCTTAGGTCACGTGCGTTCTTGGTCAGTGCCGAAGTAGGGAGTAGGGAGTAGGGAGTAGGGAGTAGGGAGTAGGGAGATGGGGTGATGGGGTGATGGGGTGATGGGGAGATAGGGAGATAGGGTGATGGGGTGATGGGGAGTGCGTAGGGTGCTAGTGGTGCTTCAGGGGCGGACTTGCGCTTATTTTGACGGAGCGCCAGGGTTGGGATAGTCCGCCCCGTAACGCACCACCGGCTCAAACAGCTTTAATGAGATCCACCCAGTGTGGAAAGTGTATAAAGTGTGGTAAGTGTGGTGTTATCGTGGCTAACCCCAATTCCCATCTCCCGATTCCCATCTCCCGATTCCCGATTCCCGATTCCCCATAAAAAAAAGCAAAAAAAAACGGGGAAGAAAAAGTTAGTAAAAACCTTCCCCTCAAGGAAAAGCTAAAGACTAGAAGATGAAAAAACTAGAATATCCAAAAAAATATGATCACCTATAAAGATACCGTAAAGTGATTGAAAAGGTCAATAGTTTTTTTGTTAACTTTTATGTTGCGGCTTGTACTTTTATCTAGGAATGTTAAGAAATTTATAGCAAATTGCATTCAAAGATAGGGAGATAGGGAGATGGGGAGATGGGGAGATGGGGAGATGGGGAGATGGGGAGATAGGGAGATGGGGAGATAGGGAGATAGGGAGATTTGGGAAAGAGAAAGTTTTACCTTTGACGGCAACTTAGTATCGAGTTATCCATAGCTTGACTACACAACTGGAATAAACGCTTTACAATAACGGAAATACTAGGTCATTTGGCCATTGGCCTTTGAGAATTTCGGTTTTGAGTTCCGGTACAGTAGTATGCCTGCAAGTATTGCCCTGATTGCCCACGACAACAAGAAAAATGATATAGTGGCATTTGTCAAGGGCCACCAAATCGTTTTCTCTCGCTACACCTTAATTGCTACAGGGAACACAGGGAAACAAATTCAAAACTCCACTGGCTTACCCGTTGATTGCTTACTCCCTGGTCCTATTGGTGGAGATGCCCAGTTGTTTGCAGCGGTGGCGGAGGGAAAGGTCTGTGCTGTGTTTTTCTTCATCGATGCACTCTATTCTAAATCCCATGAACCTGATATTCAGCCTCTGTTACGGATTTGTGATGCCCATGATGTAGCGATCGCCACCAACTTAGCTACTGCAGAACTGGTCATCAGTGCCCTAGCGCGAACCCAAGTGGCTCACCTTATTTTTAATCCAGTGGCCGGTCAAGGAGACTCCGATCATGAATTGACCATTATTGAAAACATGCTGGGTGGCCATTTCAATCTCGAGATCCATCAAACTACTCCAGAAATTACGGCGGAAGAATTGACCCAAGGGGCGATCGCAGCCCACGCCGATCTGATCATTGCCTCTGGCGGTGATGGCACCGTATCCGCCGTTGCCAGTCAGCTAATTGATACCAATATTCCCCTCGGCATTATTCCCAGAGGAACCGCTAATGCCTTTTGTCAGGCCTTGGGCATTGGTGGCAGAGTAATGCCCATTCGCGCCGCCTGTCGCATCATTTCCGAAGGCTATACCAAAGTGATTGATGCGGCTCGCTGTAACGACACCCCCATGATTTTATTAACCGGAATTGGTTTTGAAGCAGAAATGGTCGATAAAGCCAGCCGAGAATTCAAGGATCAGTGGGGGGTACTGGCCTATCTGGTAGCGGGATGGCAACAACTCGATGAACAAGAGCTATTTGATGCGGCTGTAGAAATTGAAGACCAGATCTATCGAGTTGAGGTGGGGGCTATTACTGTGGCTAACGCGGCTCCCCCTACCTCAGTGTTAGCCCAAGGAATGGGTGAAGTGATTTACGACGATGGGTTACTAGATGTCACCATGGCCAAAGTAGACACAAAACTTCAGGCGGTCACATCAATGGTCAATGCCTTTGGTGCCGCGTTGGTTAACCTGGCACCCAACCAAGAAAATATTCATCATGTCCGAACCGACAGTATCAAAATAGCCACAGATCCCCCTCAGAAAGTGGTTGTGGATGGAGAAGTGATTGGAATAACTCCTATCAAAGTTGAATGTATTCCCAAGGGATTGACTGTATTTGTCCCCAACCCCAATTAATCTGCCTCAAGCCCAACCAATTTCAGCGGCTCAATCCCTTCTTTTCGAGAGTATGTTAAGACCTATAAATACTGGTGAAGGGGTTCGATATCGAGTAAAGTATAGCATTAGTGATATAGCAATTCTACGACTTGTGAGGTACAAATATCTGGGTTTTAGGGAGCAGGGAGCAGGGAGCAGGGAGCAGGTAATACAGAAGAGGCAAGAGCCAATAGTCAAACAATTATGTGTACCTCATGAGTTTTAGAAACGCTATAATGATTTATTGCTAGATATAGTTGATCATACTGATGAAGTACATTAAAGTTTATTATATCATTTCGGGATAATTACCCTTAATAAAAATTTCCCCCATCTCCCCATCTCCCCATCTCCCCACTCCCTACTCCCGATTCCCGACTCCCTACTCCCTAAAACTCCAGAATCATAGATTAAGCTAGTAGCAAAGTTAGCTAAAAAACTAGAATCTATGTTTAAAAAGCTATTAGCTCAGGTTGGCATTGGAGCAGCAAAGGTAGATACACGTTTGTACTTTGATTCCCTAGCGCCTGGGGAAATGGTAGAAGGGGAAGTTTATATTACTGGGGGAGATGTTTCCCAGAAAATTGATGATATTTATATTTATGTGGTTACGGAATACTTGCGGGAAGAAGAAGATACCGCAATCACAGAGGAATGCATATTAATGCAATATCGCCTCTCGGAACGCTTCAACTTAGAGGCAAAAGAGGAAATAGTTATTCCATTTTCGTTTCCCCTGCCAGAGGAAACACCACTGACATTAACCAGCCAACCAGTATATTTACGTACTGGCTTAGATATTCCCATTGCCGTTGACCCAAAAGACATCGATTACATTGAGGTACATCCACACCCCTTAATGCAAGCGGTATTTGATGCATTAGAAAACCTAGGGTTTCAACTTCATGAAATCGATTGTCAGTACAATACTCACTTCGGGGGTAGATATCCATTCGTCCAAGAGTTCGAGTTTCGACCGATGGGTAAGTATCAGGGTCACTTGGATGAATTGGAAATCATTTTTTCTCTCTACTCAGAAGACTTAGAAGTTTTCCTAGAAATAGACAAACGAGCCCGTGGATTTGGTGGTTTCCTAGAAGAAGCTTTCGATCTAGATGAACGTTATGTCCAATTTCAGGTAACGCTGGATGACCTCAATCTTCCTATGGGTGAATTAGAGGCAATGATTGAGGAGATTATTGAGAGTCAAATTAACTAGAGATTCAGTTTGGAATAGGGAACAGGGAATAGGGAACAGGGAACAGGGAACAGGGAATAGGGAAGAGAGAACAGGGAACAGGGAACAGGGAACAGGGAAAAAATCCTGTGTACCTTATTAGTCTATAAAGCTCTATCCATAGGGAACAGAGAACGGGTAACAATGAACAGAGTAGTAAATTGAGAGATTTTTAAATGTCAGCAATACATGATTTTAAAGACTTAAAAATTTGGCAAAAAGGTATGGAGATAGCAGAAAAGTGTTATTTTTTGACTAAACTCTTTCCTAAAGACGAGTTATATGGTATGGTGCAACAAATAAGAAGAGCTGCAGCATCTATTCCAGCTAATATAGCAGAGGGGTACGGAAGACGATCAACACCTGAATATATCAGATTTTTGAATATTGCCCAAGGGTCAATTAACGAATTACAAACACATATTCTTTTATAGCAATTCTACGACTTGTGAGGTACAAATTTCTGGTTTTTAGGGAGCAGGGAGCAGGGAGCAGGGAGCAGGGAAGAGGTAAGAAGTAAGAGGGAAGAGGGAAGAGGGAAGAGGGAAGAGGTNTTCAGGGGAGCTAGTCCTGGATGAATATTTGTACATTATCTATAGCCCCCTCATGGGTAATTGCTTGCTCTACTGGAAAATAGTACTAATGTTTAAGCAAAGCAAGACCTGCTCCCTCTTTAACTATAAGACACTGATATCAAATCAAGTTTACTAATCATCATATCGTCAAAAGTCCTGGTATATTCTTTTCAGTTATTCGTCGCCATTTATTCAAAGGGACAATAGCGCGGTTTAGCTATTAATTACGATTAAATCTCTGAGTACAATATTAGCAATTGCGCTTCGCTCCGCTGTAACGGCAATCCCTTGGGGTGTAAGCAGGCAGGATATAGTAGGATATCAGTAACTACTATAAATTTGGCGTTGCTGAATAGGGTTTGGATACTCAAGTATAGTTGGATCACTTACCGATTACCGATTATCGATTACCTTTGGGTCTTCCACAATTGAGCAACACCGTAAATTTAGGATTCTACCTTTAGGTCAAACTAAAGTTTAAAGAATAAATAAGCTATGGATACTAGTCAGATTGATAAATTTGTTTCCTATTGTAAAGGTGAACAGCCACAAAGTGAAGAAGATATCAGACGTTTTTTTGTAGGGGTTATTGGTTTCCCCTATGATAAAGAACTTCTCTTACAGGCATATCTATTTTTCAAGATCAAGTCATTATTTCCAAACTGTAGTAAGCTCCTGTTGTTTGAAAAAGCCTTAATCCAAGACTATACAAATTTAGGAAAAGTTGATTTTGCTTATCTTAGTCAAGATAACGGTTTATTTTTAATTGAAACCAAATATATTGATACTGAAGCGACAGGAAAGCACGAAAGAACTAGAAGAAATAAGCATAGAAATAAGGTAGTGGCTCAAGTCATTGATTGGAAAGATCAATTTAGGGATTATTGGAAGCTATCAACTAACCAAATTAATTGTGGAGTATTTACAACGGATCCACAAGTAGTTGATCGTGCAATAAGCACTGACCTTATCGCTAAATCAATATCTACATCTGATCTAGAACGGTGGCAGAAAAATTATAAATTTTATAACTTAGAGCATGGCAATAAACGGGATTCGGTGAGAGATATATATGAGGTGATAAAGTGATCAGGTGATCAGGTGATGAAGTGATGAGGCAATAAAGGATGGTATTGCTCAAAATAGTTACTTTCATTCTCGCCGTTGTCATAGGCTGTGGTGGGGTGATAGCTTTATTATATGGCATGAATGGCTTGGTAAATCAGCTAGCCAATAAAACGCGATTGACGGAAGGTCACGCTAGGCGAACGCATTTTATGGCTTGGGTATACTTAGCCCCTGCTTTAGCATTACTAACCGCTTACCTGATTCTGCCGACCCTCAATACTATATATATCAGCTTCTTGGATAAGCGATCGCAAAATTTTGTGGGACTGGACAATTACATCTTTGCCTTTACCAACCCTACTATGCTAATCGCTTTTCGTAACAATGTGCTTTGGTTGGTATTGGTAACAGGGTTTAGTGTAGCATTGGGTTTAATTATTGCGGTGCTGGTGGATCGGGTACGCTATGAAACCGTAGCCAAGTCTATAATCTTTATGCCAATGGCAATTTCCTTTGTGGGGGCTAGCGTGATTTGGCGATTTATCTATGCTTTTCGTCCAGCTGGCTCAGAACAAATTGGCTTACTCAATGGCATTATTACCAGTTTAGGATTTGAGCCTGTAGGTTGGTTAGTGGAGCGCTCTATTAATAATTATGCTCTGATTGTGATTATGATTTGGTTGCAGACAGGGTTTTGCTTGATTTTGCTCTCTGCTGCCATCAAAGGTATCCCCAAAGATATTATCGAAGCTGCACGGATAGATGGAGCTAGTGAGTGGCAAATCTTCTGGAAAATTACTATTCCGATGATACGAGGGACTATTGCTGTGGTTGTGACTACTGTAGTAATAGCGGTGCTGAAAGTCTTTGATATTGTCTGGGTGATGACCGGTGGTAATCAAAATACGGAAGTGATTGCGTCTCGTATGATTAAGGAAATGTTCAATTATCGGAACTTTGGACGAGGTAGTGCGATCGCAGTTATTTTATTACTAGTTATTATTCCGGTTATGATTAGCAATATCCGTCGGTTTCGAGAGCAGGAGAACAGCCGTTGATGGTAAAAACTGAATAGGGTCATGGCTGCTATTCTTACTCAAGTTACCATTCGAGTCTGATGCCGTTACCGAGTTAAGCAACTGTTATAGCTATGGTTGAAATTATATCAGGCTTGGGGAGATGCGATGCTCCTTTGGAGCCGCTTCGCGAACGCATCTTGCCCAGTTGTTTTGCCCAGTTGTTTTGCCCACTTGTTTAACGACTGCTGTTGTGGGATTGGTTGCACAAAGCGCTTATCTTGTAAAAAAATAGACTAATTCCAGACATGACTTTAACCCAGCTATGGCACCAAAACCGCTCTTTGTAGCAAAATCCCAACACCTACAGCAATTCTTCTGGAAAATCCCGATTCATCTGACCCTGATTATCATCTCTTTGATCTGGACTCTACCTACTGTTGGCTTGTTCATTAGTTCCCTACGTTACCGAGATGATGTGCTCAAAAGCGGTTGGTGGTCAGTCTTCCAACACCCCTTCAATTTCACCCAATACCACCTAGGTAACTATATTGATGTGATTACCTCCGAAGGGATGGGACAGGCATTTCTCAATAGTCTGGTTATCTCGATTCCCGCTACAGTGATTCCGATTGCGATCGCTACTTTTGCTGCCTACGGGTTTGCTTGGATGAAATTTCCTGGTCGCCAAGTCCTGTTTATGGTAGTAGTTGGCTTGCTGGTAGTCCCGTTACAGATGACTCTGATTCCGGTATTGCGAGTCTACGGATATCTAGGACTTTCCGGGACATTATTAGGTATTTGGTTAGCGCACACAGGCTATGGTTTGCCCTTAGGAATTTATTTATTGCGTAATTATATTGCTAGTTTGCCTCAGGAGTTAATCGAAGCAGCAGCAGTGGATGGTGCGTCTCATCTAACCATAGTTACCCAGGTGATTGTACCTCTATCCATGCCTGCGATCGCATCATTTGCCGTGTTTCAATTTCTCTGGGTATGGAATGACTTGCTAGTTGCTTTAGTCTATCTCGGAGTTACACCAGACGTTGCCCCGTTAACGATCCGATTAACAAATATAGTCGGTTATCGTGGGCAGCAGTGGCATCTTCTTACCTCTGGTGCATTTATCACCATGATTGTACCACTGATTGTGTTTTTTGTTCTACAGCGGTACTTTGTGCGGGGGATTTTAGCTGGTTCGGTTAAGGGTTGATACTCTTATAGCAATTATTATATAGCAATTCTACGACTTATGAGGTACAAATATCTGGGTTTTAGGGACTTCGGAGCAGGGACTGAGGCCGTAGGCCACGCTACGCGAACGGAGCAGGGACTTCGGAGCAGGGAAGAGGCAAGAGGCAAGAGGCAAGAGGGAAAAAATAATGTTTACCTCATCAGTCCTATAAACGCTATACTCATGAGGTACAAATCTCTGGGTTTTAGGGAATAGGGAATAGGCATGCTAGCAATAGGCAATAGGGAAAACTAGGAAATATATCCGATAATTTTTTGGTGTTATTATAAATCAGAACTGGGTTTCATGATATATTTTTAAAGGCTCAAGTTTAACTTGATAACATGCTAGGATACACCTTCAAAACTGGCAAAGCATGACTTTAAATGATTATACTCCTAACACAAAAGCCAAACCCATAACTAAGCGTTTAGTATCCATCGATTTATTACGTGGGTTAGTTATGGTTTTAATGGCATTAGACCATGTAAGAATTTTTTTGTCTAACCCTGGTTTTAATCCCTTAGATATAAACCAATCAAACCTTCCTTTATTTTTTACTAGATGGGTGACGCACTTATGTGCACCATCATTCATTTTTCTAGCAGGTATTGCTGCCTATCTTTCTCTAAAACGGAGGAACAGCCCAAAAGAACTATCTAAATTCCTTGTAATTCGTGGACTTTGGCTAATTATCTTAGACTTAACAGTAATTAGTTTGGCATTGACATTTCATACAGTTTTGTTTGGTATGGCAGTTTTATGGGCAATTGGCTGGTCTATGATTATTTTAGCTGCACTGATTCATCTTCCAATTAGAAGTATAGCCATAATTGGGATTATCCTTATAGCTGGACATAATTTATTGGATGGTATCCAGGCTGACAATTTTGGGAATTTGACTTGGCTTTGGTCGTTTCTTCATGAACGTAAAATGTTTATGCCATCCCCAGCAATTTACTTTTATATTGGTTATCCTATCATCCCTTGGGTTGGTGTAATGGCGATTGGCTATGCATTTGGAAAAGTAGTTAGTTTCGAGAAAAATCAGCGTATAGGTTGGTTGCGAAACTTGGGGTTTGGCTTAATTTTAAGTTTTTTTATAATTCGAGGAATAAATCTTTACGGTGATCCCAAGCCTTGGTCATTTCAAGGTAATTTTACTAAAACACTCTTTTCATTTGTTGATTGCCATAAATATCCGCCTTCATTACTGTACTTATTAATCACTATTGGTCTAGCCTTGTTAATACTTTATGGGTTTGAAGTTAAAAGATTTCGATTTCTTAAGCCCTTGATAATGTTTGGACGAGTTCCTTTATTTTTTTATATTATTCACCTTTGGGTAATCCATTTTACTGCCATTGTTTTATCGCTACCTAAGTATGGTATAAAAGCCGTGATGCTACCTTACTTATAGCGTTTCTAGGACTCATGAGGTACACATTAGTTTTGACCTCTTCCCTCTTCCCTCTTCCCTCTTCCCTCTTCCCTCTTCCCTCTTCCCTCTTCCCTCTTCCCTCTTCCCTCTTCCCTCTTCCCTCTTCCCTGCTCCGTTCGCGTAGCGTGGCCTACGGCCTCAGTCCCTGCTCCGAAGTCCCTAAAAACCAGAAATTTGTACCTCACAAGTAGTAGAATTGCTATAGATAAAAGTGCTATGCCAGCAAATTATGGTTATAGTCTCCCCCATGTTTATCTGATCTGGCTAATTATAATTATAAGTCTTTATCCTATATGTCATTGGTTTGCTAATTTCAAAAGTCAGCATAAGTATTGGTGGTTAAATTATTTGTAGCCTCAGGATTGATAACTGCTAATATGTAAGCATTCAGCATTCAGCGGTCAGCTTATTTTATTCAAAAGCACCTCCAAACTTTACTATAGCGCTGCGAACAGCGCGATAATTGTAACATCAGCTGATTTTAGACCGACATTATCGGTCTTGGAGAATTTTGGTGAAACAGAGTGGAGTGCGCAACGGATTTGCGCTGGGTGGGACTCTTGCTTATGCTTGTGGATGCAATCCTCAGGTTTTTGGCAATGGAACACAGGAGGTTCTAGATGAGTGATTTATTAAGTCAGAACTGGGAAAAATTCTTAGAAATTCAGGCTATTGGTGATTGGAATGGCATATGGACTCGGCTGGCAGGGAATGGGGAGTTAGTAGAACGTTTTCATGGAGTCAGGAGCTATGTAGTCTATCCTGATCGCGAAGCAGTAGTTCAAAAAAATCACTATCGATATGAAGATGGTACGAGTGAGTCTAGAACATTTGGTCCTTACAAAAAAGGGAAGCTAACAACTCCCTTCTTAGACTCATGCTGGACTTGGGGATACACACCTAAGATTGAGCGGGGTCAGTTATATTATTTTGAGACATGTTTCAAACACGAAAGGTTGGGACTGAGTAGCGCCTGTCAGTATCTCGAAGATGGCTCGTTACATCATGTTACCTCTATCTGGGAGACACTAGACTTCTTTCGAGGAGAGCCTCAAGAGATAGACTATACTTCTTCTGACAATTGGAAGGGGAGTATAATTTCCACTATAACCCCAGACTTAATTATCGCAAGTGCCAGTGATTGTCAGTGGAAACCTATAGATGAATTAGCCCAGGAAAATATTATAGTCCGCTTCTCCAATGGAGTGACTGTTAGTCTCCCAGAAACGGCTGCCTATGATAGAGAATCTCTTATAATCACGGATTGGTTGGTGAATCCCGGTCTTTTAAAAAGGGGAATCCGTCACTATAACCAGGAGGGAAAATTCTCTCACTTTTCCCTAATGAATTTCATGAGATAACATCTTAAAAGATGGAAAAACATCAAAGTAACATGGCTGATAATTCATTACCAACGGTAGTAGAAGACGCTCGATCCATTAGTGGTTTATACGAACTCGCCATCGGTGTAACAGCAGAGGATGAAGCAACTCTGATCGAGTATTGGCAACAGTTTGGCTTTAGTGTAGGGCAATCTGGTACTCTCAGTGCAACGGAAGCTAATGAGTTATATGGCGTCAATTCCAGTTTGCGATCGCATCGCCTACACAATCAACTTAAAGACAGGGGTTTGCTCCGCTTGATGGTTTGGGAGCAGCCGGTTAATGAAGGATTAGGGTTGAGTCCCTTGAAAGTGCTGGGTAGCCGCTGGGGAGCGATGCTGTCTTTGGATGTTTTTAATGTTGCTAATCATGCCGAAGATGCGATCGCTGCTGGCTTACCTGTATATTATGTTCCACCCCAGAGAAATTTGATTTATCGTCCCGATCCATTCCAGCCTTTTATGCAAGCCAATCCTTGTGTACATGAAATGGTTCTAATCCAGCCCCTGACACGGCAAGTCATTTTTGAACGCCATGATTACACCATGCCCTTGTCTGGAATTGTTAACCCAGAGTCTCATTTCAAAGCCTCAGAGTTCGTTCACCTAGGAATGGTGGTAACAGGTGGTAAAGAGCAGTTGGACTTTTACGAACAGATACTGGGTTTGGTTTTTGGGGTAAATAGTAGAGAAAGCCAATACGGTGAAGCTTCCCGTCATATCCTCGAACTAAAGGGTCCAGAAAATGGAGAGCATCTGTTCACTACTGACTTCATACCGCCTGGTGCCTCAGCTACGGATTTATCCCAGGTGCGTTCTGGGCGCTTGCACATTATGCGGATTGAAGGGTCAGATCTGCCCAACAAGCATAGCCACTCCCGTCCAGGTTGCTTAGGCGTTTCTTTGTACACTATTAGAGTGCAGGAGATAAATTTATACCACCAGCGCGTTAGTAGTAGTGCAGCAACTGAGGTAACCCAGGTATATGATAACGAGTTTGGGGAGAGGAGTTTCTCGTTTATAGCTCCTGATGGGTATTTTTGGACTTTAGTGGAGGGATAAAAAATGGATTTAAAAGAGCAAAACTGGAAAAATTTCACGGCCAACCATTTGCGGGATTGGCATGGTATTTGGACAAGGTATTCTCCTGAAGGAGAGATTATAGAATCATTTCAAAGTCTGAGAAGCTTCCGCAGCAATCCAGAACAAACAGAAATTTATCAGACTAATCGTTATACATACGCTGACGGTAGGATAGAATAAAAAAAATGGAGGCTAGATAAACATTCAATCAGAGCATTTTTCTTTGAACAAGGTGCAGCTACATGGTCAGCTAAACAGTTAGAAACTGGTTCGGTGTTTCAACCGGCTGAATTTTTATTCAAACATGAAGATATAAGACATAGTGTTGCCCTTATTTATGATAGTAATGGCAGTTTGATGCGGACAGTAAGTATCCGTGAAGATGCAGCAGACTTACCCAGTAAATATTGGTCAAAGGAAATCAATCTATTACCTGAGAGAAATCTGAGTGGTAACTGGCAAGGAACTTCTGTGACCATGACCCCAGATTTAAAGGTTTCTGACCCAATAGCAACTCAACTACACTGGCCCTTGGCAGGAAACAAAATGTTCTTTTTTCCTGATGGTATTTCCCTGAGTTGTCCTGATAAAGTCAATATTGGCAAGAACTTTAGCATTGCTGCTAATTGGCTGATTACCCCCTCTGAGTTACAACAACTAAGCGTCAATTATGATAAATCTGGAGCTTTGTATAGCAAGACTCTGGAAGAATTTTACCTGTCCAATGCTGGAGGGAATCCCTAAGATATTTTCCAATCCTTCAGTCTAGAGCCTCCTAGTTACCATGAGCTGTACCTTCCCCCTGTTTTGGTTTCTTCTTAATCTCAGCACCTATGTAAATTTGCTATATATACCAAAATTATAGTATAATAGTGAGTTAACTCCTCACAAAAACTTGGTGTTCATGGCAGACTTAACTGGCACTTGGCTCGGAACTTACTGGCAAGGGGGAGTACCCACCCGGTTTGAAGCAACTCTGGTTCAAAGCAAGAATACAATCACTGGCAATAGTTTGGACGACGGCTACTTAGGAGAAGCCCAGCTAAGTGGTGAGGTAATCGGACGGCGCATCCAATTTACTAAGCGCTACATCTCCAGCTCATCGACTCCCATCCAGTACATTGGTACCCTGGCTGAGTCAGAAGATTTCATCAATGGGCAGTGGATAATCGATAAATATAACACTGGTCCTTGGGAAGCTCGTCGTAGTGGCAATGACCTACTTGCAGACCTAAATACTCGTCTGAGTGAGCGGATGCCTGTGGCAGTGCCATAACCCAGAATAGAGGAGTTACTATATCCTGGATAGTAGAGGTATGGTGGAAGGTCTCAGAGAAGGAAAATGTGATGCTATCAGGTTGGCGAGTTGGCTCTCTATTCGGAATCCCACTGTTTTTAGACCCATCGTGGTTTTTCATCTTGCTATTGGTAACGATGATTAATGCACGAGAGTTCGACTCTAGCCTAGGGTCGATTTTGGCTTGGGTAGCTGGATTGGCGATGGCACTGTTGTTATTTAGTTCTGTACTTTTACATGAATTAGGTCACAGTCTAGCTGCCCTCTCCCAAGGCATCAAAGTTAATTCGATTACCCTATTTATATTCGGCGGGATTGCGTCGATTGACCGAGAATCGAAGACTCCAGCAGAAGCCTTTCAAGTAGCGATCGCAGGACCATTAGTAAGTTTCATCCTCTTTGGTCTGTTTTATGTGCTAACTCTGACATTACCCACCTCGGCTTGGGCATATACCATCGCCAATGAGATAGCTAGAATCAACCTAGTCTTGGCATTATTTAACCTAATTCCTGGTCTACCTTTAGATGGTGGACAAGTGTTGAAAGCAGCAGTCTGGAAACTAACTGGGGATCTGTTTACAGGTGTCCGTTGGGCTGCCAGAACGGGTAAGGGGTTTGGGCTTGTAGCCCTATCCTTGGGATTAGGAATGACTCTGCTGACGGGTACTTTGTCATTCATTTGGCCAACTCTGATTGGCTGGTTTATTTTTCGCAATGCCAGTGCCTATGACCAGCTAACCACCTTACAAGAAGTCTTACTTAAGCTTATGGCATCTAATGCCATGACCCGTGACTTTCGGGTGGTGGAAGCCAACCAGACCTTACGTTCTTTTGCTGATGAGTATATCTTAACCGATAGGCAAAACCCAATGCCCTACTACGCTGCAGCTAATGGACGCTATCGTGGGCTAGTGAAAATTGAGGATTTACATTTTGTCGAGCGTAGTCGTTGGGACACTGAGACGTTGGAAACTATACTGCGCCCTTTATCAGAAATTCCCAAAGTGGAGGAGAAAACACCTTTGGTGGAGGTGATTAGCAGCTTAGAGGAGCTTAATATTAAGCGTCTGAGCGTACTTTCTCCTGCAGGAACTGTGGCAGGTGTCATTGACCGGGGTGATATAGTTAGAGCTGTTGCTAGAAAGCTAAATTTGGCTATCCCACCGGCTGCTATTGAGCGCATCAAAGCTGAGGGGGTTTATCCTCCTGGGTTTCAGCTGGTAGAAATTGCTAAAACCCTTAATTCTCTAACAAACACTTGAAGAGATCACACGAGAACTGCTTGTAATCGTTGCAATGTACGAGTATTCTCCTCAGGAGAGCCCACGGTGATCCGCAATCCTCCTCCAGTATGACGTATTAGGGTGCCTTGATCTTTCATGGCCTGAGTTACCTGATTGAGGTCTTTGCTAGTAGACTCGTTGCCCGATTGTGCTAGACGCACGTAGATGAAGTTAGAAGCACTTGGCCAAACCTGTAAGGCTGAATGTTCTGATAGGGCTTTTAGTAACTTATCTCGCTCAGCGATAATCTCGGGAATTGATGCCAGCAGAGTTTGTCTATGATTGAGAGCGAGTATGGCAGCAGCTTGGGAAAAGCTGGGTAAGTTGTAGGGTAAGCGAATTTTTTCGAGAGCAGCAATTAGTTCTGGATGAGCGATGCTATAACCAACACGGTGAGTAGCTAAACGAAATGCTTTGGAAAATGTCCTCAATATTACCCAGTTAGGATGGTCGGCTAATTCTTGGACTACTGATGCTTGGCTGAATTCAAAGTAGGCTTCATCAATAACTACTAGAATCTTATCTGGTAGACCACGCAACCACTCTAATTCCTGGAGAGTCAAGGGGTTGGCGGTGGGAGAGTTAGGATGAACCACAAATACTACTCGTATTGGTGGTCGTTGGGTCGAGGTTTCTGTTACGGTCTGTTCAATGGCTGCTTGGGCATCGTCGATCTTCATTTCAAAGTTTTCTTGCCGACGCCCGACACTCACTACTGGTATTCCTAAGGTCTGTGCGAGTATAGAATACATGGAGAAGGTGGGATTAGCGATTAGGATCGAGCCTTCTCCTCCTAAGCAGGTGGCAATTAAGATAGAACGAATTAGTTCATCGGAACCGTTGCCTACGGAAATCTGGTTTGCTGTTACTACCTTTTCTAGGGCAGCAGATTCGTTAACGTATTCTGCGATCGCATTTTTGAGTTTCCCATGTCCACCATCGGGATATCGATTAGCTTCAATCAGCTGTTGATAGCTCCAAGCCAATTTTTCCTTTAACTCTCCTGGTAAGTCAAAGGGGCATTCATTGGTATCGAGGTGATCTAGGGGAACCGTTGATTCTGGTGTTTTCCCTTCCTCGCCCCCAGGATGAGGTGTGTAGGCGGTTAATTTGGATAGATCTGACCGGATGAATTCTAGCATTATCAGTTATCTTTTGTCGGTTTGCCTTTATACCTTTTACCTTATTTTTTGTCAAGAGGTGGATAGTGTATTGCCAGAAATGCTTTAGCCTCAGCCTGATCCCGAATCACCCTGTCTAGGGTGGCGTCTAAGAGTGCATCCAGAATTTCCCGATAGTGTGCTCCTGGCTTATAGCCTAACTTTCTGAGATCATTGCCATCCAGTGGCGGTTTGACATGCCTCCAAGTGGTGAGATACTGCCAAATGTTACGTCGGATCGCTCTAGGACTATACACCCCAATCAATACTAAGGTAGGTAATTTATACTGGCGCAACATGTGGACGATTTGACTGTTGAGCTGGCATGTTGGTAGAGATTCTAGGAAATCGGCTTGCCATCCCTCAAGTTTTTGAAGACGCTCAACACTGTCTACGGGCAACTGTAAATTCTTGGCTACCTTAACCCGTTCGTCTGGTGCTAGATCAGCAATTAATACTTCCAAACGCATCTGCCAGTGCCTTAAGGTTTGCTCGGGGTCAAATCTCTGTAGCCAGCGCCCAAGCAAACGCACTCGCCACCATAATGGTTTATCTAGGGTCAGGGTAGGATGAAGACACCGCAACGCTCCCAATGAGGACAATAACTGCAATGCTGGTTGCCAGTAGGGGGCTTGCAACATATAGTTAAGTTCTGCTTTGAGTCGGGTTTGGAGTGCTGGTACTTTGGCGTTTTCGGCTAGGGTGCGCTGATATACCCCACTTTCAATGGCATAGTGGATATACTCCTTGGTTTGGGGTTCAATTTCAAATCCCAATCGCACCGCAAACCTTACCGCTCGATAGATTCGGGTTGGGTCTTCAATGAAGCTATTGGCGTGTAGGACTCGAATTTTATGCGATCGCAAATCTAACATACCCCCAAAGAAGTCCAACAGGGGCAATTGAGATTGGGGATTAACCTTTGTTAGCCTTGCTGCCATGGCGTTGATGGTAAAATCTCGGCGGTAAAGGTCTTGACGAATGGAACTAGCTTCGACTTCAGGATTAGCGGCGGGATAAGGATAGAACTCGGTACGAGCAGTAGCAATATCTACACAAAGGGAGCCCAATGTTGGGTCATTATGCCATAGCAAGGCTGCGGTTTGAAAAGACCCATGTACTTCCAAGCGCACGTTACGGTAAATGTTCCGGAGTTCCTTGGCCAGGGTTACTCCTGCGATCGCATCCGCTGAGCGGTGAAAGCCATCGACGACCAAGTCTATATCATTTAGGAGTAGTGGCTTGTTCCCATCCGCTAGTAACAAGTCTCTGACAGCTCCCCCAACTAGGTACAGATGCCAACCCCGCTCCTGAGCTTTCTCGGCAGCTATGGTCAAAAGTTCCCACAAGCTCGAAGCCAACAGAGGTTTTATGTTAGCCGGTTTCAGGTTGGCCGGTTTCAGGGTTGACCCGTCAACCTTCAACGGCTTTTCATTCAACTCTTCCTGAAACAGTTGCCGCAATACATCAGTGCGGGTCACAATCCCCATTAGTTGCCCATCCTCTAGAACGGGTAAACGCCCAATATCGTAAGTAACCATCAAGGACTGAATGTCTGCCATCGAGGTTTCCGGAGTAATGGTCTTAACATCCTTCGTCATGTAGCCCTTGACTGGGGCATGACCAAAACCGTGGTGCAAGGCTAAATCGAGGTCTCGTCGGGAGATAATTCCCACCAGCTGGTCTTGTTGGTCTACTACTGAAAGCCCCGAATGACCATAGCGCAACAAAATTCTCTGGGCTTCGTTAATCTTGGTATTGGGGCGAATGGTGCGTACGGGGGAGGACATTAAATCCCGAGCCGTCAGAGGTTGGGGAATTTGGTCTTTTAGTTGGTTTACCAGCTGCTCTAGGATTTTCTGGGCATCACAGTCTCGTAAGGTAACCGCAGCGGCTTGGGAATGTCCACCTCCTCCTAGGGGTTGCAACAACTGGTTCAAATCCGTCCCCTCAATTCTGGTCCGCCCAATTATAGTGAGCTTAGTTTGGGGTAAAGGTCCTTCGCGTAGCGTGGCCTTTTGGCCAAGGTTAGAAGGTTGTTCGCGTAGCGTGGCCTTTTGGCCAAAGTTAGTCTGAGTTTGAGTTTCAAGGTTATTTTGGCTATATGGTTGTATTTTTGAATTTTGCCGGTTATAATAATTTTCAGAACCTTCAACCGTTAAACCGCTAACCGGAAACGGTGAATAACCTTCAACCTGAAACCTTACAATTGGTAAATCTGCCGGTTGTGGGGTTTCTACTTTTGACTTTCGTTTATACTCAGCCCCCAAAAGCAGGGCATCGCTTTCAGTTACTTCTAGTAAGCGTGATGCCAAACTCGATAAGCCAGGCACATGCCCAGGAGTGTTTAGGAATACCCAAGAAATGGTGTAACCCAAGTGGGTTTGTCGCTGCAAAAGGTCTAGAGATTGCCTAAATAATTTTTCCAATTGAGGAGATAGCCCTGGATCAACATACTGAGCTATCTGACGCATATTCGCTCCTTGCTCCATTAACCAGGTCAAAGCAGCCCCATCTCTTGGTGTTGTCTGGTCAAAGGTCAGGGAACCTGTATCGAGATGGATTCCCAATGCCATCACCGTGGCTTCAGCAGTAGTTAACTCGATTTGGGATTGCTGTAGTTGCTCCACAATTAACGTGGTGGTTGCTCCCACAGGTTCAATCTGTGTATAGGTAGCCGGGATATCAGTTTGGGGTACGGGATGATGGTCGTAAATTTCAATGGCGTTTAACTGTGGTAAGTCTAACCACTCAGCTGCTTTCCCTAAGCGATCGCGTTTTTGAGTATCTACGATAATTACGGAATTAATCTGAGCCAATTGTACAGAGCGGCGCTCGATCAGGGCATACTCATCCCGATGCAGTGCCAAAAAATCTCTTACAGCCGGATCAGTCCCCCCAGTTAGTACAGCTTTTGCTCCTGGCTTGAGGCGAGTCAGTCCTACAGCTGCTCCTAGGGCATCAAAGTCAGCGGTGGTATGACACAAAATCAGATCCATAGTCATTAGGGTACCCTATCTCGCCCATTACAGCTAAACATCAATTTCATTTCCCCATCTCCCCATCTCCCCATCTCCCCATCTCCCCATCCCCCCCTATTTACCTATTTACTTTATTAAGGCTATTCATCTATTAATAGTTTAAACTTTTTTAACCCTTTATTCCCTCTCCTCACACTCCCCGCACCCCCGCCCCAAACTCATCACCTGCATCGGAAAGTTCAAAGGGGATTGATTGCAACAAATTTTGGCAGAAAGGGTAAAACCATCTGGTAAAATCTATAGTGCTTAGCTAGGCATTAGCCTGTTTTAAACAAGTTTTAGGGATGCAGCGCCGCCTTGGGGGTTCCACCGATGAGCGACTGCATCAAAATACAGAAGTTTAGCGTCAAGGTATCAGCACAGAAAATGACTATTATATTCCAACTATTACTCACTGCCCTAGTCCTATTGTCATTTGTCTTGGTAGTCGGTGTACCAGTAGCTTATGCCACACCTCAGAACTGGGAGCAATCAAAACGCTTGCTTTGGCTTGGTTCAGGGGTTTGGGTGCTTTTAGTGCTTTTAGTCGGTGCCCTCAACTTTTTGGTGGTTTAGGTTATAATTTCCGTCAGCTAGACCCAAATTATTACTTTAACCAACCTTTACAGCGATAGTCATGGCAGTTTTCGAGGGAAATTTAACATCATCTACCTCCCTGAGGTTTGCGATTATCATTGGTCGCTTTAATGACCTAGTGACAGGTAAACTCTTAGACGGGTGTAAAGATTGCTTAAAACGCCATGGCATTGATCCTAATCCCCAAGGTACTCAAGTTGACTATATTTGGGTACCGGGTAGCTTTGAAATTTCATTGATGGCTCGCCAAGCTGCTCTTAGCGGTCGTTATGATGCAGTGATTTGCTTGGGATCAGTGATTCGGGGTCAAACTCCCCATTTTGATTATGTCGCTGCTGAAGTAGCCAAGGGCATTGCTGCCACAGGTTTTCAAACCGGGGTACCTGTTATTTTTGGTATTCTAACTGTAGATACCATGCAGCAAGCTCTAGAACGGGCGGGAATCAAGAGCAATAAAGGTTGGGATTATGCCATGAATGCCATAGAAATGGCTAACCTGATGCGAAGTTTTCGAGGTCAAAATTCAATATTAGGCTATGAAGAGTCTGAGCAGGGAACTTTGGGGCAACAAACTCTACCATTCTCGGCAAATTGGACAATTGCTTCAGAATCTGACCCTGATTCCTAACATATGAGTTAATTTTGGGACATTTTCCTAATTTTATTGAATCTGAAAGCTCAGTAGAAGGGGTTGACAAATTTTGGCTTATCTGACATACTATAAAGAGATAAGTTGAGGTGCGGGTATAGCTCAGTGGTAGAGCGTCACCTTGCCAAGGTGAATGTCGCGCGTTCGAATCGCGTTACCCGCTTACGAATAGTAAATAAACCTGTAAAGCCTGGAGAGAGACCTCCTTGCTTAGCCTGTCTTCAGCTCAGTTATCCCACTTGAGGCAAACCGTGGCAATGTGCATCAATAACCTTAAAGAATAAGATTATATAATAGATGGGGACACGCTTAGCTTTGTAGTGTCCTAATATTTAAATCATGCAGCACTACCAATTCCAGGTTTTTTGATAAACCTAACCACATGTCTTTTGGTTTTTAATAACGCTTGTGCAATCTCAAAAGGGTCAAAAGATTGACTTAAACTCCGAGTATCCCTGCCCTTGTCGGCGTCGGGGTCATTTAGTGCCAATTACACTGACAGAAGCCCTTGGCTGCAATCGCTGTCAGCAAATTTTTGTGGTAGACGAAAGTGGTTATGTGATGGAGCAACTATCCACCCACTACCCCTATAAAAAAGCTTGGCGTTGGACAGGACATCGTTGGTATACAATCCATGGTAGTCTTGGTGAAAGCTACTTACCTGTAGCCTTGGGTATTGTCTTAGTTCTGCTGATTGTCTGGTTGCCTTTGGCACTTCACTCCCAAAAAGGGCCAGGGATCATAGTCTGGGCATTACTGGCAGTACTCCTAGCAGTACTTCCGGCTATGATGGTTTGGCTAGCTTACCGGCGTTAACTAACAATGAACACAGACTCTGGGAGCAAGGCCTCGAAGTTACATGATTTAATGGCCAGTGTCCACCATGCTTCTTGGGCATTGGCAAACACCAAGGGAGAAGAGCGCTCTCGTGGCATCGAGGCCATGGCTCAAGGAATGCGAAACTCCTTTGATGATATTTTGGAAGCTAACACCCTAGATCTGGAAACCAGTAGGGACATGGCAGTGCCAGATCTAATTTTGGACTGGCTGAAGCTAACACCAGAAAGGCTACAGATGGCGATCGCAATCCTGGAAAGGATTGGAAAGTCATCTGATCCAATCCGGCGGGTGATGAACGCCTCTTACCAAACTGACCAATCTCAGACCTACTGTCAGCTAATGCCGTTGGGAGTGATTGCTCTAATTTATGAGGCATTTCCTGAACTAGGTGCAATTGCCGCAGGCTTTTGTGTCAAAACTGGTAACTCCCTGATTCTCAAAGGCAGTAGCGAAGCCAGTCAGTCTAACCAGGTGATTGCTCAAGCGTTGCAAAATGCTTTGGATGAGGTCGGTTTGCCAACGGGATGTTTGGAACTATTGCCCTCTGGACAGGGAGCTTCGATTCGGGATTTGGTCACTCAAAATCCATATCTGAATTTGGTAATTCCCCACGGACGACCAACCCTGCTCAAGCAGGTGATCCAGCAATCAACTGCACCGGTTTTGCAATCGGCCATGGGTAACTGCTACCTTTACTGGTCTGCTAATGGTAACCTCGATCTGGTTAGGTATATAGTTTTAGATAGCCACACCAGTCAGCCGGATCCGGTCAATGCTATTGAGAAGATTCTGATTAATCAGAATCAAAAAACCTCTGCCTTAGTTACCCTGTTGAATAACCTGAAGGAAAACGGTTTTGAACTCAGAGGTGATGCCAATCTAGTGGCTAAGTTTCCTGAACAATTGACTTTGGCAGCAGAATCCGAGTGGGGTCAAGCCTATTTGACCAAAACTATTGCGTTGAAAGTGGTAGATTCTATAGAGTCAGGCATTGCTTGGATTAATCAATATAGTAGCGGTCATGCTGACTGCCTGGTGACAGATTCTTATCAGGAAAGCCGTCAGTTTGCCTTAGGTGTAGATAGTGCATCGGTTTACATTAATTCCTCACCAAGATTTTCACGGAATCCGCAACCAGGAGACTCCGTGTTTCTAGGTATGTCTAACCAAAAAGGACATCATCGCGGCATGATTAGCCTGGAGACTCTCACTACCCTTAAACACGTAGTTCAGGGTAATGGACAGTTTTAGGCGTTGGTCATTTGATCATTGGCTGCTCTCAATTGGGAGGGGATCAATCGATCCATCCAGTATTCTAAATAGGCTCGATTTTCGTCAAGTTCACCAGGATCCGTGGTATCCATGGGATGAGGTGCTAGCCCCAAAATCGCAGCTGTAGTGACACAAAACATAGATTTCTGGAAAGTTTGGCAAATTCTGACCCGCAAGTCAATTTCACCCCGATGCGATCGCATATAAAAATCGCTGAGATACTTGGGTAGATAATGCCTCATATCCTGCATCAGCAATGTCGGTGGAATTCCAGCACCACCAATCGGCAATGGGTCAGCATACAATGCGCCATAGGTAAATCGGGTTTGATCTGGGGAAATCTGGTAGGCTTGGGCATTCAGAGATACTGTGCCCAGAAAGGGTGTTCCCCGGAAGAAAATTGCCTCTACATAGGGTACTCCTGTATCAGACAAGAAAGTCAAACCAACCGATTCGGGAATAATCTCATACCTTTGAGCGCCAATCTGAGGGGCATAGGTAATCGGTTTGTTTGCTGCTGCGACTAACCCTGCTTTAATATGGTCTACCACTTGGGGAATCGACTTAATTTCCCCTTCGTCATAGCCCTGAGATAGGGACATGAATATATCACTCATCACCCGCCAGAATTGCCCTAATCCACTGGTATAGGCAAGCATTCGCACTTGTTCGGGCAGGAATTCAGGAAATAGCTTGTTCATTCCCAGCATCAAGGGATTGCTCTTAAACTTTGCCTGAATTGCTTCGGCACATCGCTGCTTAAATTCATCGGTATCGAGATGACTATCTAAGCCCCCACCACCGTGCCATAACATCGAGCGCATACAGTATTCGGCGTACTCAAAGTTAATTCGGTCGTGCCACCAATGACGCAAAAGCTTTGAAAATGAAATATCCCCATTAAAGTATTTAAAGAAGGGGAAAAATACTAAAAATTGATGATCTGCAGTGTAGATAAGATTGCGGGAGTAAGCATCTAAAACAATGCCGTAGCTGTGAAGTATACCCACTACTTCCATCAGGTTTTCTGGGGAATCCGATAGCAGGGCACTACCAGTTTGTAGTCGCTTTATATACTCCTCTAGGGGATGCTTTGGTTTGGGTTTTTGGCTAACTACCATAATAATTAGATTGAAGGTTTTTTAGGGGTTGAATGTTGTTTCGGGTTGAAGGTTGAAGGTTTTTTAGGGGTTGAAGTTTTTAAAGGGGTTGAAGGGTGAAGGTTTTTTAGGGGTTGAAGGTTTTTTAGGGGTTGAAGGTTGAAGGTTTTTTAGGGGTTGAAGGTTTTTTGGTTGAACGCGATGGACGCGCGTCCCGCTTTGCTGCGAAGTGATGCAGCGCCGCCAAAGGGTGTTTCCACGGGGCAAACAGCGGTGCGGACGCAGGTTCCGCACACAGACCCATGCGCCATGAGCGACTGCATCAAGACAGCGCGTGGCCTTTTGGCCAAGGTTCAACAGTCAAAGGGCTAACTTTCAACCAGCTAACTTTCAACCAGCTAACCTTCAACCTGTTAACCTTCAACCTGTTAACCTTCAACCTGTTAACCTTCAACCTGTTAACCTTCAACTATTGGTTGATACATTCACAGCTACATTCGGTGGTGTCGTTACCAAAGTTGCTGTGATCGGTTCACTTAAATTAAGTAACCATCCTGGCTGTAGTCCCAGAACCACAATCAATAGGGCTAAAACCAGCCCTGGTAATTGTTCTGTGAACTTAACGGTCGGTAAATCAGTTAAATGGGTAGCCAGGCGACCAAAGAAGGCTCCACCAATTAGTTGTAAAAAGTAAACAACCGTTAAACCGGTGCTGAGCATGCATAGGATAGTTGGGATTGGTAATACCTGGAGACTACCCCAGTAGACCAGAAACTCAGAGATAAATCCCACCATGCCAGGGATACCAGCACTAGCCATTACACCAAGCACCATCAAACTACCAACTACTGGCAGACCTCGTTCCGGATTTAATAAACCATTGAGGATAGTGATATCCCGTGAGCCAGTTTTTTTATAAATGATACCGACTAATAAAAACAGTAGCGCTGATATTAAACCGTGACTGATCATATGCAAAACTGAGGATACCAACGCTAGCTTAGTGGCAGCAGCAGCAGCTAACAGAATGTATGCCATGTGAGCGACAGAACTATATGCCACCATTTTTTTCATGTCTTTCTGGACAATGGCATTGAACGCTCCGTAGAGGGAACTCACTGCTGCCCAAATTCCCAACCAAGGTGCCAGAATTGTCCAAGGTTCCGGAAACAAACCTAAGCCAAACCGCAACAAACCATAGGTACCTAATTTCAGTAGTACACCAGCTAATAGAATTGAAACTGGGGTTGATGCTTCCACGTGGGCATCTGGCAACCAGGTATGGAATGGCACAAAGGGAATTTTAATCCCGAAGCCAATTAGAACCGCTCCTAAGAGAATTAATTGCTGAGCAACGGGTAGTAATGATGCTAGCTCCCTGGTCTCGGCGTAGCTAAAGCTAGAGGAACCACTCAAAAACACTAAGCCCAGGAATGACGCTAGAACCAAGGCTCCGGAAAGGGCTGTGTAGAGGAGAAACTTGGTTGCAGCATAGCCTCTGCGCTTACCCCCCCAAATCGCAATCAACAAATATAGGGGAATCAGTTCCAGCTCATAGAAGATAAAAAACAGCAGTAAATCCTGAGCTAGGAAGGCACCGGCAACAGCGCCATTTAGCAAGAGCATCAGAGCATAATACAACCTAGGGCGAATGAGATTGGAATCTGTGCAGTAAAGAGCAATTGCGGTTAGCAGACCATTTAGGATCAGTAAGGGCAACGATAGACCATCTACCCCTAAACTATAGGTCAAACCAATCACCTGAATCCAAGGAAGATTTTCCTGAAATTGTAGATTCACGTCACCGGGGTTAAACATGGTCATCAATATTACTGACCAGAGGAAAATACCACCAGTAACCACCAAGGCAACTTGACGAGCTGCTTTAGCAGTGACATTCCCGGGCCAAAACCCCACTATCGCGGCACTCAGTATTGGTACCAAAATCAAGGCACTCAGCATAAATCGACCAGTCTCCTCATCATTGTTTTACTAACTGTTCTTATGGGGTTGTTTATTTGCAGGTTGTTTGGTTGAAGGTTGTTTGGTTGAAGGTTGAAGGTTGAAGGTTGAAGGTTGTTTGGTTGAAGGTTGTTTGGTTGAAGGTTGAAGGTTGAAGGTTGAAGGTTGTTTGGTTGAAGGTTGTTTGGTTGAAGGTTGAAGGTTGAAGGTTGTTTGGGGTTGAAGGTTCAACAGTCAAAGGGCTAACCTTGGCCTATTGGCCACGCGTGCGCGTTCAACCTGCTAACTTTCAACCTGCTAACCTTCAACGGGCTAACCTTGGCCTATTGGCCACGCGTGCGCGTTCAACCTGCTAACTTTCAACCTGCTAACTTTCAACGGGCTAACCTTCAACCTGCTAACCTTCAACCTGCTAACCTTGGCCTATTGGCCACGCGTGCGCGTTCAACTAATCACCTATCAATGAAGACCACTGCTCCAAAGACCACTGACTCAAAGACCACTGATTCAAGGGCCAAGTGATGAAGATTGCTAATAAGCTGATTCCTAAAAGGATAGTCAGTACATAAAACTGTGATTTACCGGAAACGCTGTATTTTAGGCCTTGACCACTAAATACTGTTCCTAGACCAACCAGATTGACTAACCCATCAACGATATATCTATCGATCCAAGCTGTAATGTTGGAAAATAAGAGAACAGCAAACACGATGGTGTAACGATACAGTTCGTCGAGGTAAAAGTCATAGGCGAATAGGTCTTGGAACAATTTCAACGGCATCCGAATTGACCGCGACCAGGTTCTGGGTAGGTAAATTAAAGCCCCTGCCGTGCAACCTACGACACCAGAGATTATCAAGCTTACCTCCGCTAGGAGATTGAGATCGTTCCATTCCGATAGCAATTCCATCGGACGTATTAGCACTGGTACCAGCAATGTCAGTATGGTTAACGCTACCATTGGTAAAGCCATAGCCCAAGGTACTTCTGGTGCTCGACGGGTCTTCGCTTGGGGTTTCCCTAGGAAAACTAGCCGAAACACTCGGACTAAACCTAAGGCAGTAACTGCGTTAACGAAGAGAAAGGGTATGACCAGAAGAGGGGCGTCAAACCAAAAGGCGTTAATCCCTTCACTCATTGCCCAAAAGCCACCCAGGGGTAAAAGTCCAATCAGACCAACCATACCCACGGCAAAGGCAGTGCTAGTAGCGGGCATTTTTGACCCTAAGCCCCCCAATTCAGCTAAATTTTGGTTATTGGTGTTGAAGATTATCCCCCCGATGCTCATAAACATCAGGGCTTTAGCAAAGGCATGGGCAACCAGTAAAATCACACCAATATCAGCGCGCTGCATTCCAACCGCGATAAATACTAAACCAATGTAAGCGCTGGTGGAATGGGAAAGCGATCGCTTAATATCGATTTGTGCGATCGCTACCAGTGAGGTTCCTAGTGCTGTGATAGTACCAATAACTACTAACACTGATAAGGTCAACGGTGAGATCATGGTCACGATCGGCACCAGTTTAATCAGCACATAAGTACCACAAGTCACCACCAAAGAATTCCGCAGTACTGAAGCAGGATTAGGTCCCTCCATCGCCTCATCCAACCATAAATTCAAGGGGAATTGGGCACATTTACCAATTGGACCAGCAATCAAAGCCAATCCCAGTAAGTTACCCACCAGTGGCGGTAGATTAGCTGAATAAGCCCAGGTATACAAGTCTGAAAAGGTTAAGCTTCCCGCAAAGGTCGCTAAGGTCACCACCCCAACTAGCAGCAAGATATCTCCTACACGCTTAGTTAAAAAAGCATCTCGGGCAGCTTTGAGTGCTAAAGGCTGAGCATACCAAAAACCCACAATTAACAAAGTACAGACCGTGAGCATTTCCAACAGAGCGTAAGTCAGGAATAAGGAATTACTCAAGACAATTCCAATCAATGCCCCTTCAAAAAATCCCATCAGGGCAAAGAAGCGAGCTAATCCCCAATCTTTCTCCATATATCCAAGAGCATAGAGTTGAGCCAATAGACTTAGGCTGGTGATAAACTCCATTGCTGCAGTACTCACTGGTGAGACTTCCAGAACAAAGGATATGTCAATATCAGCAACCATTAGCCAGTGAAACTGTATCTCTTGGACTGCTTCCTGTAATGAAGCCTGGAAGATCAGCCAGCCATGAATGCAGGCGAAAAGTGTCATCAACAGGTTAAAGTAAGCCGCTGGTCTTGGTCCTGTACGACGCACTATTCCTGTTGCCCAGGGGATCGTTAAAAATGCCCCAATCCAACTGTAAATAGGAACTACCCAAATAGTCTGAGTAAGCAACTCAGTCATCACGCCTTGACCTCATCATTTCATCGAATCAATTAAATAAAAATCGGTACTAATTAGCCCAAACGGATTTTTAAAGTGACGATTTTCCTTGGTTTACAGCTAATAATATGGTGATTTGTCCTAAATCATTAGTATTTTTACAACTTTATCAGTTAAGGGTTATCTTGGGCATAATCCCGGCATATTTTTACCGAATATTTTTTTTACTTTTATCATAAACCGTGGTTATTGACATCATGACAAGTAACCTTTATAGAACCGATCAAGCTAACGGATTAAAGGTCAAATCAGGCTTGACAACAAATCAAGCTAATGGATTAAAGGTCAAATCAGGCTTGACAACCCATCTATCCACCGATTTATGCTTATTCAGGTTAGAGCGACCCAGCTCCCCGTGTCGTAACCCAGGAACTCGGTGACCGCACTCAGATTCTGGCTTGAGTGAGGATTACTTATCTAAAAGTTATAAAAAAATTATAAAACAAAAGCAACCATTCTCCAAAACGGTGAATTTTCGTTAACTAATCTAGCTGACCCCCTCGGAGTGTTAAGTTTCGTTAAGGTCTCTCATTAAGAAGTATTATCATATTTTATATTGTCAAATACGCCAAGGTTCTCTATGCTTAGTTTTGGTTGTCGTTTAAACAAAGATGTTGAGGGCATTCCCCGTCTACTATCTTTGTTTCAGCCGGGGTGTTAGCGTAGCGTGGCCTATTGGCCAGGGAAACAATCACTTTTGGTTAGGCAAACCCACACCCCCCTCCACCCTTTAATCCCCCCCAAACTAACCATGAGGTGGATTAAGGCAGGAGCAAGGGAAGCACAGAAGCACGACCAATACACTTAGCTACCTGAGTTAGCTACCTGCAATGGGCTTGGTCGGCTCACGTTCTGACGGTGTATCGAAAAGGCCGATTTACCCGGCAACATTGCAGTTATCTGCAATGCCATAGAAACCCTAACTACACTGCCCTAACTACACTGCAAGGTTAGTTAGGGAGCGTTCATCACTCTTATTTGACTAATCCACTAGGAGAAAAGCGAAATGCCAATTGCTGTTGGAATGATTGAAACTGAGGGCTTTCCAGCTGTTGTAGAAGCAGCTGATGCGATGGTTAAAGCCGCTCGCGTCACCCTTGTGGGTTATGAAAAAATCGGTAGCGCTCGTGTAACCGTGATTGTGCGGGGAGATGTTTCCGAGGTGCAAGCTTCCGTATCTGCTGGAATAGAATCAGCAAACCGGGTGAATGGAGGTAAGGTGGTATCCACCCATATCATCGCTCGTCCCCATGAAAACTTAGAGTATGTCCTACCAATTCGTTACAGCGAAGCTGTGGAACAGTTCCGTAGCTACTAGCCAAGATGCTCCTAAAAACCATAGAGAGTCTAGAGGCAATTGGCACAAGCTTGGGTGCTGAACTCGTTGGTATGCAGTGACTATAGGTTTAGCTTAAGGGCTTATATGCCGTCACAACCATCCCACGTGTGGTCAGCGCGTGGGTTGATCAAAATCTTGATAAACGTCTAGGAGTAAAATTCATGTCAATTGCTGTGGGAATGGTGGAAACCCTTGGTTTTCCAGCGGTTGTAGAAGCCGCAGATGCTATGGTGAAAGCGGCTCGTGTCACCCTTGTGGGTTATGAAAAAATTGGTAGCGCTCGTGTAACCGTGATTGTCCGGGGAGATGTGTCTGAGGTGCAAGCTTCCGTATCTGCTGGGGTTGATAACGTTAAGCGTGTTAATGGAGGTCAGGTATTATCTACCCATATTATTGCTCGACCTCACGAAAACCTGGAGTATGTTCTACCAATTCGTTATACCGAAGATGTGGAACAGTTCCGGGAGAGTACTAACGCCATCCGTCCGATGAACCGTCCATAATCGTCCGCCAATTTGAGATTCAAGACATGCCGGTGTCAAGTAGGGGATGTGCTTACCATGAGGGGAGAGATTGCTTGATCCACTAGTTTTGGCTTGGCCATATAACTGCTCCCTAATCCATCTCCCCCCAAGTCCTGTCACCCCAAGTCCTGTTAATAAGTTAGGTCAATGCAAATTGCCAAGGTCCGAGGCACGGTCGTTAGTACTTATAAAGATCCTAGTCTTAGAGGAACTAAATTCCTTTTCCTGCAATACCTAGATGATGCAGGAGAACCACTGCCCAAGTATGAGGTAGCAGCTGACATAGTCGGTGCTGGTATAAATGAGTGGGTGCTAGTCAGCCGTGGCAGCGCGGCTCGGCAAGTTGGTGAGAGTGACAAGCGTCCCATCGACGCTATGGTGGTGGGGATTATTGACACGGTCAGTGTGGACAATAGCATGCTCTACAGCAAAAAAGACCAGTATTAGTGAGTAGGTTCTGACAATAGTGGCTTTGGGTAGTAGCTTTGGGTAGTAGCTTATGGCTTGTTATCCATTGCTCGATTCTGACTTGGACCCTTTTGCTTTCCAAAGCAGTTATTTGTAACGATAAGCCATAACGGTAGAGGTTAACTATTAACAATCCAGCAATTTCTGCGTGATTACAATTCCCGAGTGGGAGCAGCAGAAATAACTAACCCCCAATCCTCAAGTGTGGGGCTTGACAAAAATCTATTTCATGACAGTGTATCTCAAATAAAAATTAGGAGGAAAACATCTATGGCATTTAGCACCCAGGCAGCTCCCCCAACACCTTGGTCAAGGAATCTGGCTGAACCAAAAATTGATGACACAGCTTATGTCCATTCTTTTTCCAACATTATTGGAGATGTAGAGATTGGGCCAAATGTATTGATTGCCTCGGGAACCTCGATTCGAGCTGATGAAGGGGGACCATTTTACATCGGTGAAGGTACCAATATTCAAGATGGTGTTGTGATTCATGGTCTTGAAGACGGTCGGGTTGTTGGGGATGACCAGGAAGAGTACTCAGTTTGGATTGGCAAGGATGCATCGATTACCCACATGAGCCTGATTCATGGTCCTGCTTATGTTGGGGATGATTGCTTTATTGGCTTTCGCTCTACGGTGTTTAATGCTAGAGTTGGCAAGGGCTGTATTGTGATGATGCATGCCCTTGTTCAGGATGTCGAAATTCCTCCCGGTAAATATGTTCCTTCCGGAGCGGTGATTACTAATCAGCAGCAAGCTGACCGACTACCGGATGTAGAAGAGCAAGATAGAACGTTTGCTAACCATGTGGTGGCAATCAATGATGCATTGCGGGCGGGTTATCAGTGTGCAGAGGATGATTCCTGCATGATGCCCATCCGCAAGGAAATTGCTGAAAATGCTGACTCTAATGGTCATAGTAGCCCTGATAGTTCCCATAAATCTTTCAGATCAATGTCTTCAAATACAGGATTAAGTTCAGAGCTTCAACAACGAGTTCGTCAACTGTTAGGCCAAGGATACCGAATTGGTGCTGAATATGCTGATGAGCGTCGCTTCCGTACTAGTTCCTGGAAGAGTGCTTCCGGAATACACTCCGATCGTGAATCAGAAGTGCTCCAATCCTTGGGTGATTGTCTGGCAGACCACGCTGGTGAGTATGTCCGACTAATTGGGATTGACCCGAAAGCTAAACGCCGGGTGTGTGAAGAGATTATCCAAAAACCGGGTGGCCCTGTTTCTGGAAGTTCCACTGGATCTGGTTCAAGAAGCTACAGCCCCTACAGCTCTGCTCCTCAACCTACTGCGGGTTTCTCTAGCAATGGCTTAGACTCATCAGTCGATGATCTAGTTCGTCAACTGTTGTCCCAAGGGTATCGGATTGGTATTGAGTATGCTGATGAGCGTCGCTTCCGGACTAGTTCCTGGAAGAGTGCCCCTGGCATAAGCTCCGATAACCTATCACAGGCTTTGGCAGACCTAGGGGCTTGTTTGGCAGACCACGCTGGTGAGTATGTCCGACTGATTGGGATTGACCCGAAAGCCAAGCGCCGGGTGATGGAAAAGATTATTCAAAAACCTGGGGACACGGTAAACTCTGGTGCTAAATCTGCCCCTAGTAGTAGCTATACTCCCCGTTCAAGCCAATCCTCAGGATTCAATGGCAGCAGCGTTTCTGGTTCATCCTTGACTCAAGATATCGTTGATAAGATTCGTAGCTTGTTGTCCCAAGGTTATCGCATTGGTACTGAACATGCGGATAAACGTCGATTCCGCACCAGCTCTTGGCAGAGTTGCTCCCCCATTGACTCTACTCGGGTTTCAGACGTGGTTGAAGGTCTAGAAACCTGCTTGGTTCAACATTCGGGTGAGTATGTACGGTTGATTGGTATTGATCCGAAAGCTAAACGGCGTGTTCTAGAGACGCTGATTCAAAAGCCTTAATTTATAAGCATAGCACAGGGAACAGGGAACAGATAGGGAAGTGTGGGAAGTGTGGGAAGTGTGGGAAGTGTGGGGAGATGGGAAGAAGCCCCAATACCGTACTGCATCCCTTAGAAAACAAACCGTCAAACCCTATCCCCCTACTCCCTTGCTGCGAGAACCATTTAATTTAAATCAAGACCAGCTTATTGATAGGTATTAGACTTCTTGCAACGGTAAAGAAGCCCTCAAAAATGATAGTGCTAGAGTCAAATTTAATCCCAAAACCCTTTACCCAAAACCCTTTACCCCCAAAACTGCGGCGAAGTCTACTGTGCCAAAAATTATGCACTTGCCTAAACTTCAATTGAGTAATAATTCTCATATATACGTGGAAGGAAATGTGAGCATTGATCCTAGTGCTGTTATTTCAGCAGGGGTAATTTTGCGAGCGGATCGAGATAGTAAAATAACGATTGCAGCCGGTGTTTGTATCGGTATGGGAGCAATTATTCATGCTCACAAAGGTACTGTGGAGGTGGAATCAGGAGCGAGTTTAGGCGCTGGGGTTCTGGTCGTCGGGAAGGGAAAAATTGGCGCTAATGCTAGTATTGGCTCCCTGACGACAATTTGGAATCATTCTGTGGAATCCTTACAAGTTGTGCCATCAGCGTCGGTGTTGGGGGATAAGGGGCGTCCATTACCGGAAGAGTCTCAACCAAGTCCTGATACCTTGGAGCAGAAACCTCAGGAGTCGTCATCAGCTGTACCTGAAAACAGCTTTACCACGGAATCTGTCAATGGTCAAGTGCCATCCACTAGTAATACGGTGGCTACAGAGACTACAGAGACGAATACTATAGAGACTAATAATACACAGACTAATAATACACAGACAAATACAACAGAGACTAATACTATAGAGACTAACACAACAGAGACTATTGAGGCTGAGACGACCGCTGAGTCGCAGACAGAATCACCAGCCCCGAAGACTCAACCTACTGTTCATGGGCAGGGGAGCTTGAACCGATTACTGGATACTCTGTTTCCCTATAATCAATCTTTTAATAGTCCTAGCAAAGACACATAGTATGTCTCAATTGGCTTTTAGGGAGTAGGTAGTAGGGAGTCGGGACAAAATGCTGTGGATTTAATTATTATGAGAAGCGCTAGGTAAACTAGATTTTCGGTTTTGCGAACGCGCCCCGGGTGACTTTTGGTCAATCCCATCACAGCTACCTAGACCCATCCCTTTTTTGCGAACGCGCCCCGGGTGACTTTTGGTCAATCCCATCAAAGCTCCGTAGACCCATCCCTTTTTTTGCGATCGCATAAAAATTCCCTAGACTCTGGCTAAATCCCTCAATGTTTAATCCCAGCCACCTGCACCATTTTGACAAAACCCAGTCGAGGCTGGTATAATAACCCCGGCTTTATTACGGAATTTAGGAAAAATGTCTCCAGAAAAGTTTTTGTCATCCAGTGTTTGGGTTGCCAGGGTGAAAACTTTCTTCCAGGCCATGGATGTCGATCGAGATGGATTCTTGTCCCTCTCCGACTACGAACATACCGCAGACAGGTTGGTCGAACTTGGAGGTGATCCGTCGAGATCTCAAGAAATCCGGGAGCTGTTTCGCGCCCTGTTTAAGAACATGATGGCTGGAGGGGCTCCGGTCGATGGCAACACCAGAATCAGCGAAGAAGAGTGCGTCGCCAACGCTGCGAAGGCAGTGACGTTGGTCGAATCGGCACGGGAAGTGGCTAGGCGCAAGAACGAGGTCTTTTTTGATCTCATCGACACCGATAACTCCGGAGAGATCTCCAGTAAAGAGTACCGGAAGTATCTGGCAATATATTTCGGGGAAGAGGACCCTGACCGCGCCGATCAGGCTTTCGATAGCATTGATGTTGATGGCAACGGTTCCATCAGCCGCGACGAGTTTATAGAAGGTCATATACACTACTGGTTTGAAGATGGTAGCGACCCAAGCTTTTCTCCCCTTCCCTATGGCCCGTTGGTCGATCATTGACATCCTCCCTCGTTAAATCAGAGATTATAACGAGGGATTCCCAAACCTCACGATCTGGGTTTACTGCTTTTATGGCACTTATCTAGGTTGTTACCAACCCCCGACAGCCCGCCTACACAGTCAATTTTCTCCACGATCTGCCCGACCGCAGCGATACCACGTTGACAAATTACTTGAGCCGCTGCAACATCTCGGTTAATTTCAAAACTACATTCGGAGCATTTGTGAATGCGTTCGGACAAGTCTTTTTTGCCTGTATGCATCCCACAATTTGGGCAAATTTGACTGGTATATCTGTAGTCAACCTTGCCAAAATATACTCCTCGTTTCCAGCAAACCCAAGCCAATATAATGAAGAATTGACCAAAACCTGCATCAAGGGTATGTTTACCTAACATCCCTTTTGCCCAAGTTCTAAAATCTAAGTCCTCAACGAATATCATTCCAGCTTGGTCACAAAAATGATGTGCTAACTTGAAGTGAAAATCTTTTCGAGTATCTGATATCTTTTGATGAAGTCTCGCTATTTTACGATTGAGTTTATGTCTATTTTTGGAACCTTTTTTCTTTAACTTTAATCTGCGTTGTAGCAATTTCAGCTTACTGTGCAGTTTGGTTAAGAACCTAGGTCGTTCTATTAGCTCATTATCAGAAGTTGCTAGAAACTTGTCTAGTCCAACATCAATCCCTATCGGATGACCTCGTGCTGGTATATCAGGAACACTGACCTCACTTTGTAAAGACAGCATTGCAAAATAACCGCTAGCCCGTCTAACTACCCTGACTTGTTTGATTTTGACCCCTTCTAGAATTGGTCGTGATAATCTCATCTTGACCCATCCAATCTGAGGCAGTTTAATCCAATCATTAACAACTGGATTAGCTTTGAACTGAGGAAAGACAAAAGAACGCATTCGATACTTATTTTTAAATCGAGGGAAACCATATCCCTTTGATTTCATACTTGTAAATGCTTTGTCTAACGTCTTAAGCACTTGTTGTAAAACCTGTGCGTTTACGCTTTTCAGTTCAGGATTAGACTTTTTAGCTTTGGTTAAATTTGCTGACTGTTCTTTGTATCCTGGATACGGTGCATTTGCTGAGATGATAAATTCTTGTTGTAACGAACAATAATTTATTGAACACTTTCTACTGTTGTACCAGTCTTTTCTCTCCCTTAAGGCATAATTCCAAACCTTTCTACAGACCACTAACATTTCTTCAATGATTGCGATCTGTTTTTTTGTCGGGACTAGCTTGTACTCGTAAGTAAGTGTCAACATGAATCTAGTTTAACACAAGTCTATCAAAACATGATCATCTGGGTAGATGAGATACAACGATACTTTCAATTCTTTATGCTACCGCGTTGTTAATTTATTGGTCGTGATTCATATCACCGCGCTTATTGAGGCGCGACCCCGTAATTTAATTCGCCTACAGAAAGCGCGCCTCCAGAGATTAGAGCGGGAGTCCTCTCACAACATTTTCGATAGAACTATTTCATAAATATTTTGTGGCATTTTATTCGACTTTGGGTAGTCGGAAAGATGTAGTGATTTGTCTACGGTCTGGTGAAGGTAACCGGAGCTAAAATCACTACTTGTATATATAGCAATCCTATCTGATTCGTGAAATAAATGGGCTGCTTTAAGGCAGAAGGCAGAAGGGACAGGAGTTGGAGCTAGTTTTTAATAAGTCCAGTGATTTTACAAATGATTTAGGATTGCTATAGCATTTATAAATAGGTTATGAACAATATTGCTGATTTCTCATAACATCAAAAACTCTTTGGATCTCTTTCCTACAGCTCCCTGCTTCCTTTTAGAATCAATCCTATATTTAGATCATGTCCAGTTGAATACTTAGACCCTTGCCTGAAAGCAAGGTAGAGGGCACAAGTAAAGGAGTAAGGTTTCAAGGGTAGTGGTGTTTTATAGCGTTTCTCGTAGCTATATAACAGGCTTAGTGACAAAAAATTAGCGTTCGCGTAGCAGCTACCTAGACTCATCCCTTTTTTGCGATCGCAAACGCAGCTACCTAAACCTATCCCTTTTATGCGATCGCGTAGCGTGACTTTTGGTCAATCCCGTAGCGTGACTTTTGGTCAATCCCGTAGCGTGACTTTTGGTCAATCCCGTAGCGTGACTTTTGGTCAATCCCATAAAAATATTACCATTTTGCGTTCGCGTAGCGTGACCTGTGGTCAATCCCATAACAGCTCCCTAGAAGTATCTCATAACAGCTCCCTAGAAGTATCCCTTACGGTCATGATCACTAAATTTGGTGATCCAATTGTTTGCCATAGGTGACGTTCCTACACTTCACTATCCGTTAAGTGTAAGCTTCTAGCACTCCTTAGAGCTACTAAAACTTCCTTTGAGGTACTATTAGTTATAGAGCTATTTATAACCGGATTCCCTTTACGGCGTTTTATAGTGGGGAACACGCCCAGCCCCACTCGTTTTAGGTTAATTGCAGCATTTACGTCGCGATCAACCAATAACATTTCTTGCTCATCCCAATACTCGCGGAGGTCGCAATCCGTGAATACAAACTCGTCTCGATAGCTTAACAGCTGAGAGGTATAGGCAGGGTTACACTTTTTCGTTACTGCTCCAGCTTTTCCAGCTATGTAGTCCAGTACCTCAAAGAACTGCCCAAACCCTGCGTCCAACCAAGACTTATTTAATCCAGATTTAGCGGACTGTCCATTAGGCAAATATCCACCCTTCCCATCTGGCTTGGGTTTATTTCGTTTATTTAAACCAGTAAGGTTCAAATTTTCGTAATAGAAAACTTTTTTTCCGGTTCTAACCAGAACATGAGCTGTTTTATAGGCATGATCCTTTCGGCTCCTAGCAATCCGTTGATGTATTCTCGCTTCACGCGATTGCAATTTCCTTCTAGCTTTACTGCCTTTTGTCTTGGCATTCTTTTTTGTCTGTACCTTTTCTAAATCAGAATGATTATTACGGTAAGACTTAAGTGAAGGTAGCTTGGTGTTTTCAGATGTTGCTAGATAATCGTCTCCGTAAAGTACCGCATCCAACCCTATGCTATTATCCCAAGTGGGAATAACACTTTCTGGTGTAAACGCTGGTACTGTAGAATCTTCTAAGCATAAGGTTGTGTACCAACCATCGGTTTTCTTGGTGATTAGAATATTCTTGATCTTAAACCCGTCGGGCAGCGGACGATGTAGTCGTACTTTGAGCCAGCCCTTGAGTTTACTTATCTTTAGCCATATCCATTTCCTCTCGATTCTAGCTACAGAAAAACAGTCTTTCCCATCTATCTTTAAAGTCCTGTATCTAGCTTGATTTTTAAATCTAGGTTTTCCGCTACGACTACCATTACAATCGCCTTTGATGAATCGACTGAAAGCTAGGTCTGCTCTTTTACATACGTCCTGTAAAGTATTCGCCGGAACTCGGGTAAAGTCCAGCAATTCACCTGAGTGGACAACCTGACTGCCGGACACAAGTGCCTCAAAGCCTGATTATGCCTGGGTGATGGGATGCAGGTTTTGAGGGGAAGGTCCCAGATAACTGGTAGAAAAGAGCGATTGACCTTTGCTCACGCTACACCGAAGGCAAGACTCGTACAAAAAGGGTAGAGGGATATGCGAGGCTAGAGTCACTACACAACCAGCCGATCGGAGCATGTCCAACTCTACCCAAATTCATGATCAACTGTTAGACTTTCTGTGTCAATACAGCAGCTACCCTCGATCTGCGCCATCTAAAAACCTTAGCCTGGATGGTGAGTGCCTTAATTAGCAAGTCGGAGGCAAACTGAGCAAAGGCTTGCAAGTCGTCAAACTGTGCTAGTTCTAGCTTCAACTTACCAGCCACTTTCTTCATTGCCTTAGTTTGGGCAGCAGAACCTACCCGTGACACTGAGATACCAGGGTTAATCGCTGGTCTGACACCAGAGTTGAATAGGTCAGAGGAGAGGAAGATTTGACCATCAGTAATAGAAATTACATTAGTCGGAATGTAAGCTGATACGTCACCAGCCTGAGTTTCAATAATAGGCAGAGCGGTCATACTACCACCACCCAGTTCATCATTCAGTTTAGCTGCCCGTTCCAACAACCGGGAGTGGACGTAGAACACATCTCCTGGATAAGCTTCCCGTCCTGGTGGACGGCGCAGGAGTAGGGACATCTGGCGATAGGCTTGAGCTTGCTTAGACAAGTCATCATAAATCACTAGGGTTGCCTTACCGTTGTACATAAAGTACTCGGCAATCGAGGCACCGGTGTAGGGAGCCAAGAACTGTAGAGTAGCTGGGTCATTGGCATTCGCTGCCACGACCACAGTGTAGTCTAATGCTCCTTTTTCCTGGAGGGTATTCACCACTTGGGCTACGGTAGATGCCTTCTGACCAATAGCAACATAGACACAAATTACATCTTCCTGTTTCTGGTTGATGATTGTGTCTACAGCAATAGCAGTTTTCCCGGTTTGTCGGTCACCGATAATCAACTCCCGCTGACCGCGTCCAACGGGAATCATAGCGTCAATAGCGGTGATTCCCGTTTGCATGGGTTCACAAACTGAACGCCGCGCAATAATCCCTGGGGCCATGGATTCCACCAGACGGGATTCAGTGCTTTGAATGTCCCCCTTACCATCAATGGGACGACCCAAGCCATCAACTACCCGACCAATCAGTGCCTCTCCGACGGGTACCTGAGCAATTTTACCAGTAGCAGTAACCGAGCTACCTTCCTGGATATTTAAACCATCCCCCATCAGCACTGCACCCACATTGTCCTGTTCTAAGTTCTGGGCAATGCCAACGGTGCCATCTTCAAACTCCAGCAGTTCCCCAGCCATGCACTTTTCCAAGCCATAAATCCGGGCAATACCATCACCAACTTGCAAAACCGTTCCAACGTTGGAAACCGCAAAACCTTGGTTATATCCTTGAATTTGCTGCCGAATAATGCTGCTTATTTCGTCTGGTCTAATGCTAATCATGATGTGTTTTTATCGTTAACTAACTAATTGTTTACTGTTAACTATTAACTGTTGACTGTTGACTGTTGACTGTTCAAGGTTATGTCCCAAGGGGTTAATCTTTAAGCAACTAACCTACCCTAAAAGGTAACCCTCAGAGAACCAACTAACTTACCCTACACCGACTACGGGGCGAACAACCAACGTGACGTACTTCAACTCGTCAGAGCCATACCGATGCGACGGAGTTGTCCTTTTAGACTGGCATCAAATATCTGAGACCCGACTTTAATGATCACACCACCAATTACATCCGGGTCAATTTTTGTATCCAGTTCTACCTGATTGGCTCCCGTGAGGGACTTAACTTTCTCACGAACTGATTCTTGCTGAGCTTCAGAAAGTTCTATTGCTGAACTGACCTCAGCCAAAACAGTTTGATCTAACTCCCTGAGAAGTTCTTGGTACTTCAGGCAAATGCCTTCCAAAAACGCAATGCGCCCACGGTCTACTAGAATCCTTAAAAAATTCATGGTGTAGGGGTGAAGTTGGTCCCCAGCAATTTGTTGCAAGACCCCGATTTTATCCTCAGCTCTGACCACAGGAGAGCCTAAAAACTCCTGCAATTGTGGCGATTCTTTCAAAAGACTCAGCAGAGTATCTACATCCTCACTGAGTTTGCCTTTGAGTTCGTTATCGGACTTAGCCAAATCGAGCAACGCTTCTGCATAAGGTTCGAGTACTTGGCCACTCAAAAAACCACCTTTCATGAGCCACCTCCCAACAGAGCGATGTTGCGGTCAATTAATTGTTGTTGAGCGGAATTATCTAATGTATCTCTGAGTTGGGCATCAACCTTAGCCATTGCCATGGTAGCAACTCGCTGGCGTAGTTCGGCCATTGCTCGTTCCCTTTCCGAGTTCAAATCCTGAACTGCTGATTCTTTCATCCGTTCAATCTCTTGAGCCGAAGCGGCCAAAATTGCCTCTTTAGCTGCTTTAGCATTAACTTCTGCTGCAGCACGAATGTTTTCTGCCTCGACTTGGGCTTGAGCTAACTTCTGCTGTTGATCTGCTAAGGCTTCGGCTCCTTGTCTTTGACGAGCTTCTACTTCTTTAATGGCCTGTTCAATTTTTGAGCGTCGCTCACTCAAAATGTTTCCCACTAATTTGCTTCCGAAGTAGTAGAGTACTCCCAACAAAATACTCAGGTTGATTAGGTTGGTTTCAAGAATATTAAAGTTTAATCCAAAACCACCTTCTCCATGAGCTTCTGTTGCCAATAATACTAAATTCCCCATCATATCCGTTTACAATTGTTTTGAACGCATAATCTTGCTAAGCTATGACCTGTCCACCTACTCTCAAGATAATTATCTCAAGACAATTATTTCAAGACAATTATCTCAAGACAATTATCTCAAGATAATTAATAGTTTGAAATAGTTTGACAGTACTCCCACATCGCAAATCTCTTAGGAGTTTTAGTAAATATATGGGTGAGGCGGTCAAGACGCCACCATTTATCTTACTAACGCTGGCCCTAACAATTTTTCTAAGATTTGGCGAGATAGATCATCCACCTGTTGTTCGAGGGAAGCCATTGCTTGCTGTTTCTGTTGATCAATTTCTTCTTGAGCTTTTGCTCGTTCAGCCTGAGCTTCTTGTTGGGCTTCAGCAACCGCTTGAGCTGCCATTTTTCTGGCATCTTCTTGAGCAGCAGCGATCACAGCTTGAGACTGCTTCCGGGCTTGACCCAACTGTTCTTCATACTCTTTAGCCATGTTTTCGGCTTTAGACAAGCGTTCTTTGGCATCAGATTCCTGATTCCGGATGTATTCGTCACGCTCATCCAGCGTTTTTGTCAGTGGCTTATAGAATATGGCATTTAATACGACTGTCAAAACTAGAAACTGCAATGCCATCAGAGGCAGAGTAGCATCAAAATCAAACATTTTTTACAAATCCCAAATCGGAATAAAACCGAACAATTAACCGTATCAGACCTACCATGTAGAGACGTTGCCTGCAACGTCTCTACATAAAGTATCAGGTTCTAAGAAAATGGGTTAGCAAACAGCAGTACCAGAGAAATTACCAGACCATAGATAGTCAGGGATTCCATGAATGCCAAGGTTAACAGCAGAGTACCGCGAATTTTTCCTTCAGCTTCCGGCTGACGAGCAATACCTTCTACAGCTTGACCAGCAGCATTTCCTTGACCGATACCAGGGCCGATAGCAGCTAAACCGACAGCAAGAGCAGCAGCGACAACTGAAGCAGCAGCAACGATTGGATCCATGATGATTTTTCTTATCCGTGATTAAAGAACAAAATACAGAGCTACTAGTCAGAAGGAAACTCCGAAGGAGTGATCAATTCCAACTATTTCTAATTTAAGGCTACCGTGCGATTCCGATGACTAAGGTTATCCCTTAATGTTCTTCGCCTTCGACTTCTATTGCCTCGTGAATGTAGGCAGCTGCCAAGGTAGCGAATACCAGGGCTTGAATTGCACTGGTAAATAGACCTAGCGCCATAATTGGCAACGGGATAAACAGAGGCACTAGCAGCACCAACACTGCTACTACCAGTTCATCTGCCAGAATATTGCCAAATAAACGGAAGCTTAGGGAGAGGGGCTTGGTGAAGTCTTCTAAAATCTTGATCGGCAAGAGGATTGGTATTGGCTGAATATAGCCAGCGAAGTAACCTAAACCCTTCTTGCTCAAACCAGCGTAAAAATACGCCAAGGATGTTAGTAAGGCTAAAGCAACGGTGGTATTGATGTCATTGGTAGGAGCCGCCAGCTCACCGGATGGGAGCTCGATAATTCCCCAAGGAATTAGGGCTCCTGACCAGTTTGACACGAAGATAAACAAAAACAGTGTACCGATAAAAGGTACCCAAGGGCGATATTCTTTTTCCCCTAGCTGGTTTTTCGCTAAATCCCTCAAAAATTCTAGGGCGTACTCCATTAAATTTTGGATACCGCCAGGAACCATTTGGACATTTCGAGTTGCCGCAAGGGAAGCTACTACCAGAATAGCAATCACTACCCAGGAGGTGAGAAAAACCTGACCGTGTAATGTTAAATTGCCAATCCGCCAATAAAAGTGTTCACCAACTTCTAAGGAAGCAAGGGGTAAAGAATTCAGAACGTTTAAAGCATTTATCATTTCCATTCTGGAGATTTACCCAGATTTCTGTCAAGGGTGAAACGTCTGTTTATCCTACCAATAAATCCGACTTAAATAAATCTTACTTAGAGGTAGGATTTACTAGGCTTTGCAGGATATAGACGATAATTGCGGCTTTGTACGTCAGAAACCCTAAAAATATAGGAAGTATTTGTAATTTTTGCCATTGACTGGCTACTACAATTATCCCAATAAAAACCGCAAACCGAGCCATGCTCGGACGCCTATTTTGTTGGCTTAGCCGCTCTACGTCTTTAGCCAACATTCTCAAGTAAACCATACCAGTACACGCCCCGATCAAATAATTTAAGGCAATGTTGAGGGAGTAAACCAGCCACACACAGATGAAAATAATCCCTGTCGCGACTAGGGTGACCAACAACAGAGTTTGTTTGAGTTGGTAATACTCCTCCATTGACGAACTCGTTGAAGGGGATAAGTAACTTTTTTGCGTGTTTTCCTCCATGGTCAATGGTTTCTCAAGAGGGTCATCTGACAAGTTCACCGGTAGCAGCAAATGCTAGTCCAGTCATCTGGCTTGTTTTCACAAACCAGAGGTAATCATATCATGGGAAAGGTCACAATACTTAACAAATCTGGTATAAAAATAACTAATCCCTCCGAAGTGCGGTATAAGTAAGGGTTTCGGCTGACAGGGTGATGGATAAATGCGGCAACGCATGGGTGCATGTAACGGATAGGTAGTGACTACACAAACTAAGCTTCCAGACTTAGGCTGACCACACCAATGATTTTCTCTGAGTCCTTGAGGTGCGGACGAAAGTTTGTATAGCTCCATCCTTGAGGGGGCAGGGGACTAGTGCTAGAGGTGATTGACTGACTTTACTCCTAAAATCAACGGTTTTACTTAGGTAGCGGTGGAGCGGTAGCTAAACCGAACAAAACCATTGCCAATGTTGGGTTTCACTATGTTCGACCCAACGGACAAACCAAAATTTGTCACTCAACAGGGAAAGTCTATATATTGTATTGGGATCTTGATGCGTTCGCGTAGCGGCTCGTACCGAGCATCGCGTAGCGTGGCCTACGGCCAATCGCGTAGCGGCTCGTACCGAGCATCGCGTTTGACAGAAGGATATCTCATTTGGCGTACTTCTTAAGAAGTATCTCGCAACTAGCGAGAGGCAACAAAGGTACAACCCAACAAAAATATTGGTTAAATATTACTGAATTGAATTCAATAAATACCGACATGGTCAGCAAAGCACTAGTATAGATGCCAATTTGTCGCTTCATGGCACTCAGAAATACTAGACTCATTACCAATACCATTGGCAACTTAGCTTTGATACCAATGAAATCAGGATTTGATAATGTAATTAACCCATCTAAGGAAGGAGCATTAACATGTCCGTCTGGATTTCTAGTGGCTGAAAATAGAATTGATTTAAAGAATCCTTCTGCATTCCATAAGATAAATGGTAGTGACGTGATCCCAGGGATAACAAGTATTAACAACAAAGCGATGAAGGTATCCTTTACAGGATTATCGTCTGATGATTGCCAAGCCCAAATCAGATAAAGTGGTAGTAAAAATATAGCAATTTGTTTAATCGCTAAAGACAAGCTAAACATCAAGAAAGCTGTAGACTTGTGTTTCGGCAGTAACATCAGGGAAAGAATCAGAAAAAATATAGCTAGGAAATCCAAGTTGCCGTCGATACTAACATAAATTGTCCATCGGTTCAGTAACCAGAATAAAGCAGCAAACCAGCCAAATATAAAGAGGTTATGGTTATACAAATGATAGAAAATTAAACCAGCAATACCGATATTAACCATTAAAAATATCGGTCGCCATAGGGAAATCCAGTCTGAGTAGTCTTGGAACCCCAATAATTGAGTTAATGCTGAAAGCCAATAAAAAAGGGGGAAATAGGTAGCATACTTCTGATTCTCTCTCATATTTCCCGATAAGACTCTAGCGTAGGGATTTTCCCCCGATAAAATTCGCTTCCCTTCTACCCAGCTATAGTAAATATCATGTCCTTCAGTGTTATAGTTCCAAACTTGCAAAAGTTTGACATTAATGACAACACCGACCACAGCGATTAAAATTAGACAGATAATTACTAAACTCTTTCTTTGACTCATTATCATCTTCCTTCTTGGTTATTCGTTAATTAACCATTAACGAATAACCTTCAATGATAAGTATTCAATGGAATTTGAGCTCACGGTTTATTTTCTCAGGACGCCCCATCCCAGCTGTGATGGCATAACTTTGAGCCAACAACTGTAACCAAAGCCGTGGATAACGCTTTTCAAGCCAGGGCTGTAACCGTCGAACTAGACTGGGAAACCAACCTTTGAGCAACCCGCTGACAAAGGCATTGCTAGTAAAACTTAAGTAACTGCCTACCCAAAGCAAGAAATCCTTAGCACCAGCCATTTCCAAAATCCAGGGGATGAGGGCAGGGTTTCGCCGAGCTGCTTTGAGTGCCAGTCGATTAAAGGTTAACCAACTGAAACGGTCTTTAATAAACGTATCTGGTACCTCCGGTGGTTCATCTGCCAGCAACCCAAAGAAAGTATTGAGCATGGCGTTAATCCGCTGGGGTGGTAGATGACGACCTGTTGGTACCATCATCCCTTGGGAAAAGAGCCAGGTCACAGCAATATTACTTTGATAGGCGCGAATTTGATTTAAATCCTTAACACTCAAAAGATTGTGCCGCAAGGCAGTGTCCAACAGATCGGTTAAGCGATAGAGGTTACGCACTAAGGAACCGAAGCCAGTGAACACCAAGGGGGACTGAAGGGAAGCAGCATCACCAATGGCAACCAGTCGGTCAAAGGCCACAATGCGATCGCGACTTCCGACCGTAAAATGTCCGGGAATATACCCAAAGGTTGGTTTCTTCCACACCAACTTTTCAATATCACATCGGCGGTATTCCGGTAAGATAGTAAAGAAATCTTCATACATTTCTAATAAAGAGCCGGGATTCTCAGGATGTATCTGATGGTAATGGAACAAATAAATTGTCAATTCCTCACCTGCACCAGGGAACAACTCCCAAATCAGCTGACGTCCCCGGGAAATATCCCCATGACTATTGAGAACATCACCATAATCGGAATCCCACACCTGAGGCTCTAATCCCTCAATCACAGCCCCCACCGTAGGACAGACACTATTAAACGCCCTACCCCCATTGAGCTGCCAAGCAATTGGTGAAGCCGTTCCCATGGCATCCACCAACAGACGACCACTCGCTTGTCGGTGAGATTTAGTCGGTAAGTGTTGCACTTCCACCACAACGTCCTCTGGGGTGATAGTTGCTTGGATAAACTCTGTCTCATCCCAGATTTCTCCCCCAGCACTGGTGAGCTTTTTCCCACACAGTTGCAAAAATTTAGCAGAATCAATGGCGATATTGAGCACCGTTGGCGTGTGCAATATCGCTGCTTTCAAGTGGGGTGGGTTGTTGCTATCAAAGAACTTATTAAATCCATCAACGTATTCCCTACCAATAATCCCTTCAAACTCAGTTGGAGTAAATAAACCCAAATCAATCAGGCTTTGAAACTCATCCCGTGAAATATTCCATTCCCGGTTCATCCGCCCAAAGGTTAACCGCTCAATAAGCAATACCCGATAACCCCGCTGCGCCATTGTTGCAGCATGGATCACTCCCAAGGCACCACCGATGTAGATTACGTCGTACTTAGAGGTTGAAGGTTGACGGTTAGTCGGTTGAAGGTTAGATGGTTGAAGGTTAGATGGTTGAAGGTTAGATGGTTGAAGGTTAGTTGTTTCAAGGTTAGTTGTTTCAAGGTTAGTTGGTTGAAGGTTAGATGGTTGAAGGTTAGATGGTTGAAGGTTAGATGGTTGAAGGTTAGTTGGTTGAAGGTTTGAAGGTTGAAGGTTATTTTGGGAACCTTGGCCAAAAGGCCACGCTTCGCGAACAACCTGCAACTGGCCAACCTTCAACTGTTGGGAACTTTCAACCTTCAACTCCTTAAACAGGACCTGCTTGGGCTGCTGGGGGTTACGAACCCCCTCACGCCAGCGCTTTTCCCACCAATAAACTCGATTAAGGTCATATTCTCCTCTAGGCATTTTCCGGAAAAAGTGCACAGTCTGAGGATAATAGGGTGCTAATGCTTCAAAGATAGATTGCTCAGATAACTCTACATCCGGTGGTTCTGGATAGTGGTACGGGAATTGATCCCGAAGACTCTGGGTCAGCTGTCTTAGAATTAGCGTTTCGCCGCTCAGGGGCTTTTCGGACCAACGAAAGGCTTTGAGGTAGGTGGTTCGCTGGACGGACCACACAAAAATCGAGATTTCTGGAATCAAAGAAACTACAACTGTAGTCTTGTGATTAGAATTCTCATCAGGAGTAGTCTCCCATTGCAGACGGATACCATCCGGCGTGATTATCTTATCCCCGAGCTTAGGCTGCCATTCCTGTTGCAACCAGTGGCAGACAGTCTTGGTGTCTGGTGTAGGGATTTCTACGTACAAAATCTCTTTCATAGGGGTTATGTGATCACAAATGTCATTAAGAGGAGAGACGGAGGTAATCAGTAGTGAAAATACGCTAAGCTTCCAAGTATCGACTTGTTTAATATTCGTAAAAATACTTTACATTGATTTCAGTTTAGTTATAGTCAAGGGTGCCCTTGTTTGTTAGGTATGAATTATCCCATTCCAGCTAGTCCACAAGAAATAGTCGCCCTACGTCAACAACCAGTTGATGAAGAACTGGTGGTCATGGCGATTGCTGGTGTCATTCACATTGCCCGTCAAGAGGGACAGTCCCTTGACGATTTAACTGCCGAAGTCTTAGCAGAAGACGATTGGCTTGATCACTCACAAAGAGTATTACTCAATGACCTGCTTGTCGAAGCCTGGGAGAGTCTGCCTGAATTGGAATGGCAGGCGTCTTAAGCAACGCCCGAGCTGCTTAGGCTAATTGCGACGACTCAAGCCATAATGCATCTACCTTTTTCATCATTGATTGATTGATTGGCATTAGACCTGCTATACTTAGTAGTTTTATGATCCTGTTTGCCTCAATTGTTGTTTATGCAAGCCTTTTGCCTGAGAACTCCGGCGAAGTCTATTGATTGGCAAATTTCCCCCAGTTAGAACACTACTCCTGAGTCAAACTAGATCCTTAACAGAACCGATCAATTCCTATTCCCCTTGCCTAGTAGTTGCATTACGCTCTTGTAGCTGCAAAAGAATTTGGGCATGAAATTCCTTGGTGATGGGATAGAAGTAAGCGAGTACTATACCACCAATCAAGAATAGGGTTGGCAATGGTCCAATAGCGATACGGATGGCTAGCAGTGCCGAATCAGGTTGGGTCGGGACTGGTTGCCCAGCAGTAGATGAGATGAATCCTGACCACTCTAGGGCAATACCGACTAAAAACAACCCTAGGGCTAAACCAAGTTTTTGCAGCAAAACCATGAAGCCGTAAAATACCCCTTCCCGACGCTGACCTGTTGTCAATTCATCAAGTTCAATCACATCGGGCACCATCGACCAGGGGATGAGATAAGCCACAGAAACCCCAAAACCAGCCATAATAGCTAAACAGTACATTAAGATAACTTGACCAGGTTGTAGCAAAAATATACCAACTTGAGCGATAACCCACAGACTAGTTCCCATAAAGTAAGCGGTTTTTTTGCCCAATCGCTCACTGACCATCTTCCAGAAAAACAGCATTAATAACGCAGTACCTTGAACCGCAAGGGCGACTAAGGGAAAGGTAGACTCGGGCAATCCCATCCAATTGACTACGAAGTAAAGCAGGATAGAACCGATTAACTGGACACCTAACCAGGAACACAGGTAAATACCAATCACATATAGAAAAGGCTGGTTACTGAATACAATCCGCAGTTGCTCAAAATAGGATAAGGAGGCTGAAGTGTCAGCTTCAGAGCGCTCTGTAAAAGCAGAGCTATGTTTCAGGTGGGGTTCTGGGGTAGAAAATATTAGAGTTATACCAAAGACGGTAATTAGTAAACCAAGAAGACTCAGAAAGATACCAGTGATATCAGGGTTGCTAGTGGCACCCAATAATTTGGCAGTCACTGGGATCATCCGAGCAATGCCATAGAAAAATGATAGAGGTCCAATTAGGGTGAGCAGAGTTCCTACAGTCTTTTTCTGCTGAGTTCCCAATATAGGCTGTGCACCTCGTTCTTGGATGCGCAGCACACACCAAAATATCGGCAGCACCGCCAGCAAGGTGGTGACTAACCCTAGCACTAGATATTGCTTACCACTATCACCGGCATAGGCACTAAAAATTAATCCCCCTAGAACTAAGGTTAGGATGCTGCCACCGATGGAAAAGGTAAAGCGAAAGCTGTTGAGGCTAGTGCGTTCGTTGTAATCTTGGGTGAGTTCTGGGGTTAGGGCGGTGTAGGGTAGGTTAACTGCCGTGTAGGCAATGTTGAACAGAATAGCAATCAGAAGATAGTAGCTAAACAGTAACCAGTTATTAATGGTATTGTTATTGCTGAAGTGGGGGACAATCCACTGTAGGAAAAACAGAACACCAAACGGAATTGCCCCAAACAGCATCCAGGGAATCCGACGCCCCCAACTAGAACGAGTGCGATCGCTCATAATCCCAACCATGGGATCATTGATGGCATCGGAAACTTTGCCAATCATCAGAATGCTCCCTGCCAAACCCGCTGGTAAACCAGCCACATTGGTTAAAAATGGCAGGAGGTAAAAGACTAAGAGATTGGCGGTCATGGCTGGACCCATATCTCCAGCACCATAAGCTAGTTTGGTGGTAAAGTTAAGCTTTTCGAGTCCACCGGAGACTTCGGGACGATTACTGGCATCAGAACTAGAAACATCACTCATAACCCATAAGATAATTTAGCTAGCGAATGTAGTGATAGGAATTTTTTTAGCAAAACGAATCACTCATAAGCCATTTCTAACATTAGACTTCTTGTAGAAGTAGGGAAATTCGGAACTTGGGTTTATTGGGAACAACGGCCAGATTCGGTCGAATAGTTTTCGACTTTTGTTTCAGGTCAATTCCCTGAGCAATACCTAACCAATATCAATGGCGCGAACTATGTCAGAACTTTACGTCTCCTGGTCAGAGTACTATGAAAAAATCGAACGGCTAGCTGTGAAAGTCTATCAAGCCGATTGGGATTTCAACCAGATTGTCTGTATTGCTAAGGGCGGATTACGGGTTGGTGATATCCTCTGTCGCATTTACAATCAGCCCTTAGGGATTCTGTCTGCTGTTTCGTATACTGGACCAGACAATCGGATCCGAGGACCGATAACCTTTTCGAGCCACCTGGCCATGACGACGGCAAAATTAGGTAATCGGATCCTGTTGGTGGATGATTTAGTGGATTCTGGTATTAGTCTACGAGAGGGGATTAAATGGCTTTATAGTCATTATGGTACAGAAATTGAGGAGATTCGTACTGCTGTGATCTGGTATAAAGCCTGTTCTGGCATTGCTCCTGATTACTATGTAGATTATTTGCCAGATAATCCTTGGATTCATCAGCCTTTTGAACCGTATGAGTCCATGAGTCCAGCTGATTTGGCTCAAACCTATTTAGTTACAGAAGTGTGATCCGATCACGGCAGAGTGAGCAGAGCCAGCAGAGGGGGAACAGAAATAGCACAGAAATAATAGTTGAAAGTAACCTAGACTGAACAGAAGTGATATAATATCGAGACTCGACTACCTTGCTCTACTCAAGCTGGCAGAATTTGAGATTGTCCCAGTAAATGCGATCGCTTTCTGGGGGGAAAGACTGGATAGTTTGGAAATTCTGATCGATTAGGCAAGTGAGTGGTATTTCGCAATTCCGATGCACCCCAAGGGGCAATACCATGGGGAATTGTGATTGCGAACCTGTGATTAACTTAGCTATTACTTTTAGCCCTCAAAATGTCCTGAAAATGTCATTTTAGAGCTATACAAAGGTAGACGCTTAATTTGGCTGGCCTGAGGCTAGGGTAGCCATAAAAATTTACAGCTTCTCACTAAATCGTGCCGAATTGGCATCATACTATTGGTTAGGCTATCACTGGATAGAGAGGTGACAAGCCATAATCTGATCTACTCAATACCTAGAACTAAATACCTAGAACAAATGGAAATGTCAACAGTAGAACAAACGGAACAAACGGAAATGTCAACAGTAGAACAAACAGAACAAACGGAAATGTCAACAAACCCTGAAGCAGAAAAGAAGAAAGAAAATAAAAAAGGGTTACGAGGTACCCCAGCCCAAGCTACAACTCGTCTGCTACTACACTTGTGGGATCTAGGGGGATCAAAGCAGGAGGTGAAAAGAAAAGACTTAAGTGATACAGTAAAACTGAATAATGAGAGGTCTGGTGATTATACTGACATCTTTAAAACATTGGAAACAGATGGGACGATAAAGAAAACAAAAAAAGCCCGAATCGAGTATGTGTTTTTGACAGAGCAAGGCTTGGAAGTACTAGATGCTGGCATCAAAAGCGCTGATTTTGAGTTTGACGGTAGTCTGGTCAGAGCTAAGGATGTCAAGGCTGTTCTAAATTGGATTCGAGAGAGAAGCTCAGTGGCTAAAGTGGTTGACCCAGGGGCTGATGCTGCGAAAACTGGGGAAAATGCGATCGCTTCTTATGAAACCTTTGAGTCGGTGGTCTTGGAGGTCTACGACAAGCTAAATCAGGACTATAACCTTGATGATCTCGTACCGATTTATCGGATTAGACGGGAAATTGGGGATAGTGTCAGTCGTTCCCAGTTCAATGAGTGGTTGTTGGAGATGCAAGCTAAGGATATTTTGCAACTCCAAGGTGGTAGCTTACCCGATAGCGATCCATCCCAAATCGAAGATTCTATCACAACAGAACTGACTGGATTACGCTGCTATGCTAAGCGGCTATAATCCTAGGCTGGTCTGGTTATTGCCCTAAATCTCTGTTGACTGTTTGTAGCGTTTCCTCACACCAAAATGACTAACAGTTTATCATGACTAATAGTTCCTCTCCCCTTGAACAACCATGACTAATAGTTCCTCTCCCCTTGAAGAACTCCATAATGCCATCAAAAAAGAAAACCCTTTTAACAAAGAGCTAGTTGTCACAAAGCAAAATGTATGGAAAGAAGCATTTCCTGACGTTGGTTCTATCAATGCTCATGCCTCCGACGCCGTTTTTGATGCTGTTGAACAAGTTCGTACTGGGCAGCGTCAGGTTATTGGCATTACCATCAAAGCGGAAAAAGGGTTAGGCAAAAGTCATTTGCTCAGTAGGGTTCGCCATCAACTTCAAGCTGAGGGCGGTGCTTGGTTTGTATACATGACTGATTATAATGACCTTAATCGGATCAAGCCGGAATTTTTGAAGACCCTGGCATTAAGTCTCAAGGAAGTTGGTAGCCAGGGGGTGACTCAGTGGCAAGAGTTAGCGACTGCTTTAGCCAATGAGACGATGAAAAAACCTTACAAATCTCAGCAGTTAGTCAACGTATTTCCCAATGTCTTGGCTAAGAATCCCAAGGTAATTGGTCAACTTACTGATAAAGTTGTTGAAATCAAGACAGACATCGATAATCCGGATCTGATCAGAGGAATTTTATGGACATTATCAAAGCAGCATGCCCCTTATGCGATTAACTGGCTTTCTGGGAAAAGTTTATCCCAGAAAAAAGCTGATGAAATGGAGTTACCCAATGATTCGGAAGATGACAAAGATCATTTCGATATAACTTGTCAAATTTTAGACCTAATTAGTGATTACAATCCTTTGGTGGTATGTTTTGATCAATTAGATGGTCCAGGATGTGATGATTCAGGGTTTACCAGAGCACAAGTTATTGCCAGCTTAGGAACTGATTTATACAATAGCCTTAAACGGGGTGTGTTGCTGACGGCTATGTTTCCTGAAATTTGGACACATCAAATTAGAGCATTAGAGTTAAATGATGCAGTTGTTGACAGAATAGGCGAGCGAGTAGTTGAGTTGAATTATCTCAATTATGACCAGATAATTGATCTAGTTTCCCGATGGTTAGAAAAGTTTTATGATGAAAAAAAACTAACTCCTCCTCAGCGGGTTTATCCCTTTACGGAAGAAACACTGAAAGAATTGGGTAAACAACGACCAACAGCAAGAAGGGTTCTGAAATGGTGTCAAACTAATTGGGGATTACCTAATGGTCAGCAAATTTCATCCCATAGACCTGGTATAAATCCCGTTAGCTCTGCTTATAATAACGAAATCAAAAATATTGACAATGAAGAGTACATGGAGGATGACTCTCAACTCACTAACGCGATTAAGTTTGGCCTCAACCAACTCATCGGACAGATAGTGGCAGGAGTCACAATCGAAAAAATTGAAGCTCCCGTTAAACCCAAAAATAAATACCTCGGCGTCAAGATAGTTGGTAAACAAGAAGGTAATACGGTCAAAATCGGACTAGCGGTCATCCAAGCCTCTGTTGGAAACAGGGTAACGAGTGGGTTATATCATCTTGGGGATTATAAAAAATATGATCTGAACCGTGGTTGTTTAGTCCGGTCTAAACCCATAAGTCCAAATGCCAAGAAGGCTCAAGAGTATTTGAAGAACCTTAAGGCTCAAGCCGGAAAATGGGTAGTGTTGAAAACAGAGGAGGTTAAGCCCTTGATTGCGATTCGCGCTGTTTATGAGAGTCGTGAAGACTATGAATTGAGTGAAGAGCAAATTAAAGATTTTATCGCTAACACAAAGCTAGCCATAGATAACCGATTACTGCGAGAAATTTTGAGTGCTCCATCGGAAGAAATTCCTGAAGAGGCAGTGGATGAAGAGGCGTAAAGTTAAAGGATGATTAAGTCAACGAAGCTATATAGCAAAAGGAACAGCGGATCTGGAAACAGGGAGTAGGGAGTAGGGAGTAGGGAGTAGGAAAATTCGGATAACAATTATCACAATTACTACACGGATTATTATATAATTTTTATGTTTAACTGCTAGAGTTAACAGGAGTTACACAGTTGAAGCCAGGGATGAGATTAATTGATAGTAAGTGATCTAGATATTTACTAATGAGTCAGTAAGATAATGAANTGGAGAAAAAAATGACAAATCGTGATCAATTTTGGACTATGGCAGATCATTCTCGACTGGAAGCTGAATATCTAGCTGATAAGAAACTGCAATATTTACAACATGCCCCACTGGACGCTTTACAGCAGATATGTATCCAGTACCGTCATTTTACCAAACAGTTTCCTGATAATCTGGCAATTCTAATTTCCAAAGCTCCTTACGGAAAATTTAAAAGCTTAACGGCTGAAATACTAGCAGAAGAGTTAGGTGAAGGAGATCATGAGAAGAATCATCTCCAACTCTGGGATAAGTATCTGTTAAGTATTGGTCTAAATCAAGAGTTATTTGAGGACTCTCTGAGCGAAGAAAATAATATTTTGCTTGATGAAATAAAGCAACTAACATTAACCAAGCCTACCACCTATGTTATTGGATTATGTGGCATGGGTGGAGAGTGTCTTTGCCAAGTTTATCTGTCTACTATGTACAAATATCTTGTCAAAAACCCATACATAAAAGAAAACAAACACACCATTGATTGGGATTTTTGGAACTTTCATGTTGGCGAAGCTGATATTATCCATCGTCAAAAGGTCAGAGATGCCATTAATGAGATAGTTGATGCGGATCCATCTACCGTAGATGATTTAACGGCTGGCTATCAGAAAGCCAAACATAATTGGGATACATTTTGGACGAATAACTACAAATTAGCCATGACTAAGCAGATGGCAGCTGTAAATTGAGTGAATAATTGAGTGAATAATTGAGTGGCATAGAAGTAAGTAGAGTCCATCAATAAAATCACTCTACTGCTTCAAAATATCGAATCCTCACAAATTAACCCGATATTTATTATAGCAGTTGGCAATTTAATCAGGTACATCTGAAAAGCATCAACGACACATAGCACAAGGAAAAGCAAAAAAGCCGATGCCTGATAGCTCACTGCTAACTGCTATATTATTTTGACTCAAAATGAAACAAAAATCAGACAGAAATGACCCATTCTCTTGAAGCTTTGAAGAAACATGGCCAAACCACAGATCGATCTACTTTAGGCTTGTGGGATTCTATTCGAGCAGATTTTGAGGCTGTGTTTGAGAAAGATCCTGCTGCATGCTCTTGGCTTGAGGTGTTAACTTGCTATCCAGGCCTACAGGCAGTTACGGTTCATCGCTTTGCTCATATCTTATATCGCCACCGTTTATTTTGGCTGTCTCGCTTCGTATCCTACATTGTCCGTTGGCTAACAGGAATTGACATTCATCCAGGTGCTACCCTTGGTCGGGGCATATTTATTGATCACGGTGCAGGTGTAGTAATTGGGCAAACCGCCATCGTTGGAGATGGAACCTTAATTTATCAAGGTGTTACTTTAGGTGGCACTGGTAAACAACTAGGTAAACGTCATCCTACTGTGGGAAAAAATGTAATCGTCGGAGCAGGAGCAAAAATTCTTGGGGACATTGAAATTGGTAACAATAGCCGTATTGGAGCAGGCTCAGTAGTTTTACGCTCTGTTCCTAGTGACTGCACTGTCGTTGGGATTCCGGGACGAATAGTTAGGCAATTCGCCAAACCGATTAGTCCACTTGCTCACAGTAACATCCCGGATCCAGTAGCTAATGTGGTTGATAAACTTATCCAAAGGATAGATGAGTTGGAAATCAAACTAAACCAATTGCAGCAGTGTAGAGAAATGCAGTTCACCGAAAAGCTGTTGTGTCAAGCTCCAGCTATCAACTTATCTCACAATACTAATTTAGATAGCCGCCAGCTAGCAAAAGTAGATTAACTATTGTTAATACAGGAGACAAATGTCTTGGAAATCATTATTGCTACTATGCCCCTGTGGGTAGCCATAGTAATGCTAGTGGTATTGCAGCGACCAAGCCAACAGGCAGGACTTGCTACTTTGATAGCTGCTATGGGATCAACACTACTATTTCCTGTTTTTCGTTTGTTTCCTGGGCAATTACTACTTGCTTTGGTCAAGGGACTTGCGACATCACTATCAGTTTTCTATGTGCTATTTCCCAGTTTGCTACTTTACTATCTGCTCAAGTCTGTAGATGGTATGAGCCTTTTAGGACGGGGTATTGCTCGCTTAGTTCCTGAGCGAGACTTACAGGTGTTGCTGCTAGTGATTGGGTTCGCTCCTTTTGCCGAGTCAGTTAGTGGATTTGGAGTTGGTACCATTTTAGTAATTCCACTGTTTCTCGCATTAGGTTATAGTTCTGCTCAGTCAGCTATACTGGGTATTTTGGGTCAAATGGCTGTACCTTGGGGAGGATTAGCCATAGGTACAGTTCTTGGAGCAGAAATAACTAATCTAGATCCTAGTATTCTAGGTTCGACTACTGCTGTTTTGACTGCTCCTCTGCCCGTAGTTTACGGACTGGTGGCACTAGCAGTGAGTGGCGGAAAGAAATCCGTGCAACGCCGATGGCCAGAAGCGATCGCTGCCGGAGTGCTTCTTACCATAGGAGTTTGGGGGTTCAGTTGGATTCCTGGGGTTGAACTTGCCGGTGTACTTGGCAGCACACTGGTAATGTCATTCTTAGTGGTGTGGGCAAACCGAAAACTATTTCATAAACTATTTCATAAGGCAAAACGAAAAAGACCAGTAAATCTAGTCAACACTGCCCGTAATAGTTCCGAAAAAACGGCTCATGATTCGGCTAAGTATGGTATTACTAAAGTATCCCTCTGGCAGGTAATAGCTCCCTACGGAATTCTGACAGCAATTCTGCTGATCTCTCGCTTAGTTGTTCCTCTAAAAATTTGGCTGAAGAGCCATTTTGTGATATCAATAGCTGCCATAAATCTAAATCTACCGCTGCTTTACAACCCAGGCTTTTATTTACTTTTGACAGCTTTGGCTACAGTCACAATTTTGGGAACAGTCGTACACAAACTGCAAGTGATAACAATACAAGCTTGGCAACAATTTATCCCTGGAGCCATCGCACTCGCCTGTTTTCTAGCAGCCTCTCAAGTTATGCAAGCCAGTGGCATGATAGCTAGTCTAGGCATGGCCGCAGCAACACTTGGTGACAAGTATATATGGGTTGCACCTTGGTTAGCTGCTCTAGGAGGCTGGATTACTGGTTCAAGTACTGCGAGTAATGCCCTGCTTTCCCAATTACAACAAGAGGTAAGCATTCAGTCTGGCTTACCACTAGAGTGGCTGATGGGAGCTCAGAATGGAGCTAGCGCCCACGCCACGATGATTTCACCTGCTCGCGCTATTATTGCTGCCACTGCTGTTGGGTGGTCTGGAGCTGAAGTCTTTTTGCTCCGGCAGATGGGACTAGTTGTTCTAGGAGCAGTGGCAGTTATTATGTCACTTCTGGTTTTGGCTGTACCATAAAATCTCTATTTTTAGATAGAGTAAGTATAAAATAAATACCCGAAATGCCAGACAAAACTGACCAAAATGGTTGATATAAAACAGACTCATATTCGGTATGAAAAATGCCCGGTATGCTATGGTATATGGTTTGATGCTGGTGAATTTAAGGATTATAAGGAAGAGGGAATAGCAGACTTTTTTAAGGATATTTTTAGCTAATTAATAGCCTAATTAGCAATTTAAAATTTAAATTAATTGGCTGCCACTGGGAAAACCTATGGGAAAAGGTAGTAGCTTGACCACGATGCTAATTTCCCTGATCAAGCAGGTTCGAGATGCTCAAGTCCGAAATGATCAACTCTATTGGGCTGGTTTCGGTAAAGTGATGATAAATTCACTATACGCTCCCACTTCAGTTTCCAGCTTCAAGGTTCCTCCATGCTGACCGACGATGATATCATGGGTCATTGATAATCCTAATCCTGTGCCTTCTCCAGTGGGTTTAGTGGTAAAGAAAGGATGGAAAATTTTATCTTTAATCTCCGGTGGTATCCCTATACCATTGTCACGGATGCGGATTTCTACCATCTGCTCCAGATTTTGGGTTTTGACCCGCAATGTCGCGGTAAAGGCTTTCTCCACCTGATCTGGATCTGACTGATAAGATTGCTGTTTGGCTTGAACCGCATAGCAACTGTTGTCAAGTAGGTTAATGAAGGCGCGGCTAAGATCATTTGATACTAGCTCTAATGGTTCAATAGAGTTATCGTAATCTGTGTCAATGATAATATTGAAGCGATTGTCAGAGGCTCGCTTGCTGTGATACACCAACTGTACTGCTTCGGCTAAAAGTTCATTAAGGTCAGTCAGTTGATGTTGAGAGCTCTCGGTTCGTGCGTGCAGCATCATACTGCTAATAATGCTATCGGCTCTGTTACCGTGCTTATTGATAGCTAGGGAATTTTCTTTGATGTCGCTTAAAATCTCTTTGAGATAGTCTAGAGCGTCTGGATCGAGATGTTCAGATTGGTTGTCAAGTTCTTCAATCGCTTCCTCCACCAGCTCAACGGAACCTTCAGCATAGTTGTTAACAAAGTTGAGAGGATTTCTGAGCTCATGGGCAATACCTGCGGTTAACGCCCCGAGGGAGGCAAGTTTTTCTTGGACAACAATCTGCTGTTGAGCAGCTTTTAATTCGACGGTTCTTTGTTCTACTTTCTCTTCTAGGTTGTGGGAATAGTCTTCTAGTTGCCCATTGGCTTGCTGCAAATCCTGATTCAGTTGAGAGAGTTCCGCGAGTAATCGCTCCCGCTCGGCTTCGGCTCGTTTACGTTCGGTGATGTCTTGAAAGGCTGCGATCGCATAAGCCACATTTCGCTCTTGATCATAGATCGGTGTACCCCAAGCTTCTACAGGAATCATCTTATCCCGTTGGCGTATTTCCATATCGTCAACTGCCACACTCTCCCCCTGCAACGCCCTCAAAATCGGATTCTGTGCTTTCGGGTAAAGTTGCTCAGTTCCAGCGAGATAAATCTGATAAGTGTCTTGTAACTGTGACTTTTTAGCTGACTCTATGATGGCTCTGTCTGAAATCTGCTGTCCAGCTTTATTGATCAAATAAGGCTTACCCTTGGCATCAGTTACACATACTCCCACAGGCATGGCTTCTAAGAACTGCCTCAAGCGATTCTCATTTTCATGGAGTTGGGAAATTAAATCAGCTTGTTCGCGGTTGGATTTTTCTAGCGCTTGATTCATTGTCTGGAGTTGAGCATTTTTTTCAGCTAGCGCCTTATCCTGAGAATAACTATACAATGCCTCTTTTACAGTGATTCTGAGGTCGTCAGCCTGCCAAGGCTTAGGGATATAACGATATAATTTAGCATAGTTAATCACATTTCCCACCGCTTCCAAATCCGCTTGCCCAGTCAACATAATTTTGAGGGTTTTGGGTGAAATAGTATGAATGCGTTTTAGTAATTCATCCCCTTTCAGATTGGGCATGATGTAATCAGAAATAACCAGGGCAACTTCATAGTCATCCTCTACTAATTCTTCGAAGACTTCTAACGCTTCTTCCCCACCTTGGGTCATTTCAATCAGATAGTTATCTCCCAAACTAGTTTCTAGCTCTATTTTCAGGCTATCTAGGATGGTTTGTTCGTCATCAACACAGATAATGGCAGTTCGATTCATAATTCGACTAAAGCATCCTGAATTGTTAAAATTAATTCCCGAGTATTCCAGGGTTTATGTAAACATCGATATAAGTTAGCATATTGTTTCGCCCGTTCAACCGCTTCCTCATCAGCTTGTCCCGTTAGCATCACTTTAATAATATCGGGATATTTGTGATGGACATTAATCAGAAATTGATCCCCTTTCATTCCTGGCATTAACCAATCGGAGACAATAATCAGAATTTGTTCTCCATTCTCATAGAGTTCATCAATGATTTCCAAAGCTTCATCAGCACTTTCAGCAAATTCATAGAGATACTTATCTTCAAAAGCTGCTTGAAGTTCCATCTCCAAGCTTTTCAAAATCGATATTTCATCATCAACACATAAAATTACGGCGTCAGACATGACTAGTTCCCTCATTGAATTCATACCAATTCTGGCCGATTACGGCTACAGATCAATTTCATCTGGCCATCTCCCGATCTGGCGATCTCCCGATTTCCCCATCTGCATCTGTAGTCCTACTTTGAAAAATGGCTATCAATAGTCAGAGAAACGGTCGAGATGGGTTGAGTAGGCAAGGTCGCGTTCGCTAGCCAACGCCCTTCGGGCTAATCGCATAAGTAATCTTACGGTCTTGATCGAAGATGACAAGTTTTTGGTAAGCCTCACACACCCCTCGATAAACCAGGGTTCTAAGGCGCTTAGTAAATTTCCTCAGTGAGCCGATAGCCTGGGAGTGTAATCATTATTGGTTACTATGGATGATTTAATGACATGGACTGCAACTAGTCACAGTTTTGACACTCCCCGCTCTTGCCTAGACCGGGTTTTTTTTCCTTGGACCATTGTTTATGAACTAGCTAAACTTATAACTAGCTACACTTATAACTAGCTACACTTATAAAGTTCCCCAGGAATCCTGTCCAAATAACAGTTTAAGGTTCATCATCTCAATGTACCTCCTCAGCCATCGGCTGTGGCTGCTGAATCGGTAGGGAAACTGTAAAGGTAGTTTCACCAGGTACGGACTCCACCTCCATGTGTCCGTGATGTTTCTCTACAATTTTCCTAACAATATCTAATCCCAAACCACTGCCTTCTCCAGCGGCTTTCGTGGTAAAGAACGGCTGAAAGATTTTGGGCTGAATTTCAGGAGGAATCCCTTTGCCAGTGTCAGTAATGCTGACCTTGATTTGGTCATCTTGCTGCCTCACATTAATGCTTAAAGTCCCCTTGTTCTCCATAGCTTGGAGAGCATTGTGAATCAGATTCGTCCAGACTTGATTGAGTTCATCAGGATAGCACCGGATAACTGGCAAAGAATCGTCATAGTTTCTGTAGACGTCTACGCCATGTTTGAGTTGGTTATGATAAAGAGTCAAGACCGTGTCAATGCCATCAGTAATCTGTGCATCTATCTTTTCCCCACTAGAGTCATAACGAGCATAAGTTTTCAAGGCAAACACCACTTTTGTGGCTCGTTCCACGGCAGTGGTAATGTTGCGAGTACTCGTATAGAGGTTAGCTAACTGATAGGCAGTGGTTAAAATCATTTCGTTGTCTGGGTCTTTCAGGAGAGGCAAAAACTCTTCAAAGTCCTCATAAACACCAATTCCCGCCAATAAATTGGCTAGCTTGACTGCTTTATCAATAGCGTAGGATTCCAGTTGGCTTTTCAACCTTCGTTTGAGTTGACGTTGCTCTCGGGTAGATAGAGGGGTACTCTGTCGGCTGGAGTATTGGAGTAAGGCCAACACATCGGACTGACGTTCTGGCGAGAGTCCTTGAAAAAATGAGGGTAATTGGTGGAGGTGGTCGTTGAAGAAGTTAGACAGATTGCCCACACAGGAGCGAATTGCTCCGAGGGGAGTATTGATTTCGTGAGCGATTCCTGCAACCAGTTGTCCAAGAGCAGCGAGTTTTTCTTGGGCGATTATCTGGCTTTGGGCAGCTTCGAGCTGTTCTAGGGTGTTTTGCCACCTCGCTTCTGCTGACCTTCGCTGTTCAATTTCCTCTTTAAGAAGGGCATTTTGCTCCTTGAGGGCCTTTGCCTGACTTTGCAGTTGCAAATGGGTTCTAACTCTGGCTAATACTTCCTCTGACTGAATCGGTTTGGTCAGATAGTCCACTGCTCCGAGAGAAAAACCCTTGACCTTGTTCACGGTCTCGCTCAGGGCTGTCATAAAAATCACAGGAATTTCACGGGTTAACGGATTTTCCTTCAGCCGATGGCACGTTTCAAATCCATCAATTCCTGGCATCATCACATCTAACACAATCAGATCTGGCGGTTTATAGTCAACCTGTTCAATGGCGCTTTCGCCATCAGTGGCGACTGCAACTTTGAAACCAGCACTGATCAATGTTGTGGATAGTACTTCTAAATTGGTGGCGATATCATCTACAATTAATATTAGTTGTTGATCCTGGCCATTGATCATTGTTACACCTTTTTATAGAGTGGTCGAAGCAAGTAACCAATTAATAAATCGTTGCTAAACCATCCTGATAACTCCTAATAACCCTAACCATAAATCTATCAGCATTACTTCCTAATAGTTAAACCGTAAAACTAGGATTTTATTAATGTTAATCCCATTAACCCCTAAAACTTGGCTCTCATTATCCATGACTGTTTGCTTAGCCGAAAAGTAGGCTATTGGATGATCCCTGGCAAGGGTAGCATGGGCTTAGGGCGTTAACTGACGGCACCTCAAGTAGTGTGGGCGTAGCCCATAGGCTTACCTCTTAACTAATTACGTTCCAGGTATTGTTTGATGAAATCTTGGATTTTTTTAACCTGAAAGCCTTGAGCGAATTGCTGGATATGTTGGACAAAAATCGCAAATTTATCATCGGATTTATCCAGAGTATCCACTTGTTCTAGAATTTCGCTGATTAAGCCTGTTCTGGCCAAATCATAGAGCTGAGCAAGTTTTTCAGCTGGGGGAGGGATAATCTCTGTAGTTTGACATGAGATGTTTTCAGCCATCATCTTTTCTCGTTCTTCTTTTCCTTCATACACCCATTCCAGTCTCAGATGCATCCGTAATATCTCGAATAGTCTTTCTGAATCTACTGGCTTGGGCAGAAACTCGTCCGCCCCAGACTCAATACTCTTGTGTTGGTGAGTATCAAATACGCTGGCTGAGCAAGCAATCACCACTACTGACTGTAATTGGGGAGATTCTCGCACCTGTCGGATCAATTCCCAACCATTCATCCCTGGCATGAGCAAGTCGGTAATAATTACCTCAGGCTGACACTGAGCTTTCTCCAAACCCTCTTGAGCGTTGGTTGCCTCCACCAGTTCAAACCCAAGGGGGGCAAGCAGATTAACCAAAACCATGCGATTTTCCCATTTATCATCCACCACCAGGATTTTCCGCCCCTGGCCTTTGAAGCCAATGATCCCTGTTTGAGAAGCCATGGGGGCATGTAAGCTTTCTGTGGCTTCTGGCAACTCCAAATTAAACCAAAACACACTGCCAATTTCCGGCTGGCTCCTGACTTCTAAGGTAGAGTTCATCATACACAGGAGTTTCTGAGTAATCGCTAATCCCAATCCTGTCCCTTCTGCTTTGCGAAAGGGATTTCCTACTTGCTCAAAGGGTAAAAAAATCTTTTGTAATTGCTCTGGGGTTATACCAATCCCAGTATCTTCTACTTGAAACCGGATTTTTGTCCTTTTTTCTTTGTTAAGCTCCCTTGTGAAGGAGGGTGATGGGGAGATATCCTTTTGGGTAGATTCAAGGACACTCACTTTCAAGGTTACTTCCCCAGAGTCAGTAAACTTGATGGCATTACTTAGGAGATTCATCAGTACTTGTCGTAGGCGTTTCTCATCCCCATAGATGCCATTGGGAAGTTGAGAAAGGGGTTGGTAAGTAAATACAATGTCCTTCTGATTAGCGCGGATACTGCAGATGTCAACCAGGTTTTCCAGAAAGGAGGAAAAATGAAAATTTCTAGGAACGAGTTCCATTTTCCTGGCTTCAATTTTGGATAGATCTAGAATGTCGTTAATCAGGGTTAACAGGTGTGAACCACACTGATGAATGATGTGGACGCCTTTGAGTTCCTCAGGGGTCATGGTTTTGGACTTTTTGAGGATTTGGGTGTAGCCGAGGATACCATTAAGGGGAGTTCTTAGTTCGTGGCTCATGTTAGCCAGGAATTCGCTTTTGGCACGATTGGCAACTTCCGCAGCCTCTTTAGCATGTTGGAGTGCGGCTTCCGCTTGGTTGCGAGCAGTGACATCAACCATAACCGCTAGAGACCGAACCACCTGACCTAACTCATCTTGTTCAGCAATAGCGGAAAGAAGCACGTCAATGATTTCTCCATTCTTGCAAATCACCTGATAGGGAACATCCAAGCACATTTCTGTCTCAAAACATTTAGGCAGAAACATCCCTTGGGTGTACTGGCGTGATTCTGTTAAAAAATCAGTTGATTGTCTTCCAATAACTTCATTACGATCGTAGCCTAACTTCTTTTGCCAGTAGTTACTGACACTGAGCAATCTGCCATTGCTATCAATCGAATGCAGCATAACTGGTGTATTTTCATAGAGCGTGCGAAAGCGTTCTCTGCTCAGCCGCAGCTCCTCCTCGGCCTGTTTGCGATCGCTAATATCTTTATGGGTTCCTGCCATTCGTTTCGGGTTGCCCTTGTGATCATGAGCCACGACTTTACCGTAAATGGCAATCCATTTCCATTGACCAGATTTGGTTCGTACTCTATGGTCACAGGCAAAGAGAACCGAACTGTTCTTTAGACAAGCATTCAGCAACGACTTTACTAAGGCTTTATCCTCTGGATGTATCAGCTTTTCCCAACTGCTGAGGTATCCTGGTAGTTCATCCACATCATAGCCCAGCATTTCTAACCACCGGGGACTGTAATAAACCTCTCCAGTCATGATGTTCCAGTCCCAGAGTCCATCACCGGATCCTTCTAAAGCTAGCTGCAAGCGTTCCTGACTCAGTCCCAGTTCCTCTTCTGCGTGCTGATGCTCTACCTTAGCCCGTGCTAGTAAACCAGAACCAATACCAATTAGCACCACTAAACTACCATAAAGCAGCCCTAGGGGCTTCCAGGAATCACGAGAGCGTTCATTTATCACCTTAGGGGAAATGTAGGTGACAATTTTCCAGGTATCGGAGTTAGCATCCATCTTAGTGGGATCATAAAAACGCTTTTGTACAGGAGTTTTACCTGTTTGCATCTCGTAGAAAGGATGAACAGTGGTAAAGGTAAACTTACCGTTAGTAGTTTCAAATTGCCCCTGATCAGCCTTAGAAATCCGTTGCCATTCTTTTGGAAACCCCTTGGCAAAGGTACGGTCTTTGCGCTTAGGATACATGAATCCCCATTCATCCTCTGGCTTGGTTCCCTTCAGCCAAAATCCCTCACCATTCAACAGCATCATTTCCCCTAATGACGTATTATTTTCGGGTTCCAAACTATTGATGAAATGTTTAGGAAAATAGTTAATCATGACGATGCCCCGTTTCTGACCAGAACTGTCAAAAACAGGGCTACCAACGCGAATCACTGGCTTCAGGGGGTGTTCAATTTTTCCATTTTCGACATTCAGGTCTAGGGGAGAGACAAACATTTCTCCCTTTGGCAAAGCTAAGGTTTTTTTAAACCAGTAACGATTGGCCTTAACTTGCAGTTGTTCCTCAGGCACAATAACCGGCTGACCCTGGTTAAAGTTGACTCTAACAATTTCTTTACCAGTTGTATCCAGAAAGCGAATTTGGTCATAAAGCCCTTTCTCTCGAACCAGGATCAGATATTCTTGAGTAAGGGCCATGCGCCACCTTTCAGTTTCTTCGGTAGCATCACTGGTGCTATCTAACATTGCCCGTAACTCATTTTGATTGGCTAGGAATCTCAAGTCTGATTCAATGACATGGAAATCACTAGCTGCTCGTTGAGCTGCCATCTCAACATTACGGATTTCATTAAGGTTGACTTCGGTTGTGTCAACCTTAACCTCGGTGCGATGCATGAGCACTAGAAAACTTCCTATCCCTATCGTTAAAGGTATAAAAATAGCTAAAAAGTAGTTTAATTCGGCTATAGGGCTAATTTTTTTGATAGTTTTCATTGCTCAGATTAACTAATTAATTTTTTTTCTACTTTTTCCAAAGTATTCTGTTCACTGTTCCCCTTTAATTGTTCCCTTTAATTACCAAAAAAACTTACAAAAACACTGTATTATTTTTTTGGTTAAGATAAGATTAATTAGGCAGCAACTATATACCTGTAGGATTAGTTATGAATCAATCCTATAGCAAAGGTAACATAAAGCAGGGACTATAAGGGAACAAAAATTCTCAATAATCCTACACAAATTGCTATACAAAATATAGAGTTTTATGCCTGGCTTGATGATTTTTTTAATTTAAAAAGTTAAAAATTAATTTATTTATTTTATAGCTGTTTATAGCCTAATGAGTTACACAGGATTTTTTCCCTACTCCCTACTCCCTACTCCCTACTCCCTACTCCCTACTCCCTACTCCCTACTCCCTACTCCCTACTCCCTTTGCTATAATAATTATTGCTCCCGATATTGCTGAATAAACTGTCGAATTTTCTTGAGTTTAAACTCTTCTGCTAATTGACGGAGATGTTGACTGAATGGGATTAACTTATCATCCGTTTTTTCCAGGATTTCCACTTGTTTTAAAATGTCGCTAATTAAGCCAGTCTTCGCCAAATCGTACAGGTGCTCTAGTGCTTCTTTTGAGGGCGGCACCATCGACTTTTTAGTTTTGAGGGGGGATGGTGCTTTGGTCGTGACGTTTTTATCTTTATCTTCTTCTTCTTCTTCATAAACCCATTCTAGTTTCAGGTGTACCCGTAACTTCTCTAATAGCTTTTTTGACTCTACTGGCTTCGGCAAAAAATCATCTGCTCCAGCCTCACTACTTTGGTTCTGGTGATCATCAAACACACTGGCTGAACAAGCGATAACTGCCACTGATGAGAATTGGGAGGATTCTCGCAACCGTTGAATCATCTCAAAACCATCCATCTGTGGCATCAACAAGTCAGTAATAATCAGATCCGGTTGGAAGTCTGTGGCTTTCTCTAAACCCTCTTTACCATTGCTCGCTTCTTTTAGTTCAAAGCCAAGGGGAGCTAACAGATTCACTAGTACCCAGCAATTTTCTGGTTTATCATCCACCACCAGAATTTTGCGCCCTTTGCCTGACAAACCAATGATTGTCTTCTCAGGAGCGATCGCATCAGTTACCCCTGTGGCTTCTGGCAACTCCAAATCGAACCAAAATACACTGCCCACACCCAGCTGGCTTTGCACTTCCAAAGTAGACCCCATCATCTCCAGCAGTTTCTGAGTAATGGCTAATCCTAATCCGGTCCCTTCGGCTCGAGTTAAGGCATTCCCCACCTGCTCGAAGGGCAACACTATGCGTTCGATGTGTTCCGGACTCATACCAATACCGGTGTCTTCAATTTCAAACCGAATTGTTCTGATCACTCCATGGTTGTTTTGTTTTTTGTCTTCCTTTGTTGTTAAGGGCTTTGACTCGAGGACATTTACCTTCAAGGTCACAAGTCCCGTGTCAGTAAACTTAATGGCATTACCCAGTAAGTTAATTAGTATTTGTCGCAGGCGTTTTTCATCCCCATGGATGTGATTGGGGAGTTGAGCAAAGGGTTGGTAACTAAAGAAAATGTCTTTCTGATCAGCGCGGATGCGACAGATATCAACTAGATTTTCTAGAAAGGAGGGAAAATGAAAATTCCTTGGGTAAAGTTCCATTTTCTTGGCCTCGATTTTAGAAATATCTAAAATATCGTTAATCAGGGTGAGTAGGTGGTTGCCACATTGGTGGATAACACGGATGCCCTTGAGTTCCTCAGGGCTCATGATTTTAGAGCGTTGGAGGATTTGGGTATAGCCGAGGATGCCATTGAGGGGAGTGCGCAGTTCATGACTCATATTGGCCAGGAACTCACTTTTAGCACGGTTGGCAATTTCAGCGCTTTCTTTAGCTGCTTGTAATTCTTGGCTCAAGAGCTGTTGACGTTGGACTTCTGCTTCTTTGGATGCTAAAAGATGCTTCACTTGTTTAATCAGATGATTCAGTGAAGTGGCTAAGACTCCTATTTCATCTTGGGATATGATCGGGGCTTGTAGAGTAAAATCATCATCTTTAGTGACGCGCTGGGCTACCTCTGTTACTTGTTTAATGTTACGGATAATCAACAACGTGACCCTGTTGGCAACTAAGGTGGTAATTGCTGACCCCAGCAAGCACAAAGCACTGATACTTAACCACAACTGTCCCTGCACCTGCTCAAGAGGTGCGGCGGAGTAGAGTAAAACCAGTTTGCCCCCCTTGCCATTGATCCCAGTGATCTCTACAGTTTTGGCAATGTAGTTTTTCTCGGCAATAGTGACCTGCACTGGTAGGGATTGGATTGGCGGTGGCTGCCAAGGAGTGTTTTTAGCATCGGTTAAGGTAGAGGCAGTAACCTCAGAATCGTAGAAGGTAACCAGGTGATGGTGCCTATGGGGGCGTAATTGTTCAAGCCATTCATCGCTAATGGTAATCCCAACGATTATTCCCCCTAAGATTTCCTGGTCAGACTTCACCGAGGTTAGACCGACTAGAAGCGATGCAGCATTGTCTTGAGCTGGGAGGAAATCGAACAAATCCATCCCAATGCTTGCCGCTTGGTTGAGTGTCTCGTCAATTAGCTCAACTTGGTTAAGGTCTGCCTGCCGCAGTTCCAGCAATACAGACCCGTTCTTGTCTACGAGTTTAAGCAGATCGAGCTGATAAGATAACTGTATCGGCAGTAAATACTGAAACAGCTTTTTCCGGTTCCCTGTCGCAACCAATGTGGAAACATCCTGTCTGTCAGCTATCCACCTTGCTTTCAAAAATAGAGTTTCTTTTTCCTGTTCAAAGGCATGCAATTGTATGGATGAGAAGTCCTCGATCTCCTCTTGCACTTGCTGTTCCAGACGCTTAGTGAAAAAATAGCCCAAACTAAAGGTTCCTACTATCCACATTCCCAGGAACACAAAGAGCATCGGCAATAGTATTTTTGCTCTGAGGGAAAGTTTCGAGTACATCTGTCGGAACATGTCACTACTACTCCTGTTCCTGGCTAGATGGTATAAACCCTGATCCGAGCAGATGGTTGCCTCCTTCTTTGCTAAAGGCGAAGTCAATAAAGGTTTGGGCATTATCTGAGGGAGCTTGGCGGTAGACGATGCCAAGGCGACGCACCATTTTATACTTACCTGACTGAATGTTTTCAGGGGTGGGTTCTACGCCATCGAGGCTGAGGCGGTTCACAGGTAGCTGATTAGCGATCGCATAGGCCAGGGAAAAAGCACCGATGCTGTAGGGTGTACTCTGAACTGCTGCAATTAAATCAGCTTCGTGGCGCAAAATCACTGCTTCTGGAGCATTCTTGAGGTCTGACCCAAGGCAATATTTCCGCAATAGTTTCTTGGCTGACTCATCTTCATGTCGATCCAGCACGATAATTGTTGCGTCTGGTCCCCCTAGCTTTTGCCAATTGGTCACCTTGCCGCTGTAGATGGCCTTGAGTTGTTCGGTTTGCAAGTTGGTCACTCCTACGACACTAGGGTGAGTTGCTACTAGTAAACCATCTTTAGCGATTTCCCGATATACTAAAGAGCCATCATCCTCCTCTGGTTTCAAGGTCCTGGTAACAGTACCAAGATCAACTAATTTGTCTTTAGCGCCAGCGATTCCACCAGGGGATTGACTTTTTGGCAAAAAGGTAATGACTGTGTTTTCAGTCTTGGCTTCATAGGCAGCGGCTAATACCTTCATGGCTGGATAGGGACTCCCTGCCCCAGTAATCTTGATTTCCTGCTGGGCTTGTTGGACATTGGTCGCTTGGTTGGTGTTGGGAGTGCAGCTTACCAACATGGCTAGACTCGTCCCTAGAGCTAGAGTAAACCAGGTATTTAACTTCATTAGACATCTCCAATAAACTATTAATTTTACCCTTGATAATTACGGGTTTTTGGTCAGCCTCAGACATGCCTTGAGCAACTTAGGTTATAGTGCTAGAGTCAATGCCATAAAGGTGCAACACGACCCTTTTTGAACGAGACAAGGGAGCCTGTTAAAGGTTTGAATGAATTGATTGAAACCGTCTTTGAGAATCACGATTGATTGGTTAAGTTCATTTTTAATTTAGTCATATAATATCCTCCTAAAGAGAGATGCAACCATTGTCTTTTATCACTACTATAGCTATACTGTTGCGAATTATTTACAGTTGTGGTATTCCACAATAGCCATATTATAGAGTTCCCAGCTAATCTTAGCAAAATAACAGTTTAAGCTTAATCTCTAGTTGATTTCATCACTTTTACGATGGGATATCATTGGTTATACTCAGATATTGCACCAAGTTGAAAATTTATCTTTAAAGGTAGGGAACAGGGAACAGGGAACAGGGAACAGGGAACAGGGAACAGGGAACAGGGAACAGGGAACAGAAGCTTTTTGGTTTTGTACAAAACTATTTTTGATTTAGCAAATTCTGTAAAAATTATCAAAGGTATGTGAAGCGTGAAAATTTACTAACCAAAAATAGTTTTGTGGATTATTTATTAATAGTTAATTGTGATATAGAGTGTTTCTTATATGCTTATACTTATAAGCTACATTCAATTTTATTACCTCTACTCCAGACTCGCGACTCCCTTTGCTATATAGCGTTTATCATAGCTATGAGGTACAGATATTTTTTTTACTTATTACCTATTCCCTGCTCCCTGTTCCCTGTTCCCTGTTCCCTACTCCCTACTCCCTACTCCCTACTCCCTAATCCCTTTGCTATAATAATTATTTATCCCGATATTGCTGAATAAACTTTCGGATTTTCTTGAGGTTAAAGTCTTCGGCTAATTGACGGAGATTTTGGCTAAATGGGATTAACTTTTCATCAGATTTTTCCAGGATTTCCACTTGTTTGAAAATCTCGCTAATTAAGCCAGTTTTAGCCAGATCGTACAGGTGTTCTAGTGCTTCTTTTGAGGGGGGCACTATCGACGTTTCAGTTTTGAGGGGGGATTGTGCCTTGGTGCTTAGGTTTTTATCTTTATCTTCTTCTCCTTCATAAACCCATTCTAGTTTCAGATATTTCCGTAACTTCTCTAATAGCTTTTTTGAGTCTACTGGCTTGGGCAGAAAATCATCCGCTCCCGCGTCAATACTGTGATGCTGGTGATCATCAAAAACACTGGCTGAACAAGCGATCAGTGGCACTGATGAGAATTGGGAGGATTCTCGCAACCGTCGGCTCATCTCAAAACCATCCATCTGTGGCATCAACAAGTCAGTAATAATCAGATCCGGTTGGAACTGTTTAGCTTTCTGCAAACCTTCTTTACCATTGGTTGCTTCTTCGAGTTCAAAGCCAAGGGGAGCGAGCAGATTCACCAGTACCCAGCGATTTTCTTGTTTATCATCCACCACCAGAATTTTGCGCTCAATGCCTTGGAAACCAATAATTGTCTGATCAGGAACAATCACATCAGTTACCCCTGTGGCTTCTGGCAAGTCCAAATCGAACCAAAATACACTACCAACACCCAGCTGGCTTTGCACTTCCAACGTAGACTCCATCATCTCAAGCAGTTTCTGAGTAATCGCTAATCCCAATCCAGTCCCTTCGGCTCGACTTAAGGCATTCCCCACCTGCTCGAAAGGCAACACTATGCGTTCGATGTGTTCCGGACTCATACCAATACCGGTGTCTTCAATTTCAAACCGAATTGTTCTGATCACTCCATGGTTGTTTAGCTTTTTGTCTTCCCCCGTTGTTAAGGGATTTGATTCCAAAACATTGACCTTGAAAGTGACTACTCCAGTGTCAGTAAACTTAATCCCATTACCGAGTAAATTAATTAGTATTTGTCGCAGCCGTTTTTCATCACCATGGATGTGATTGGGGAGTTGATTCTGGGGTTGATAACTAAAGGAAATTTCCTTCTGATCAGCCCGGATACGGCAGATATCAACTAGGTTTTCTAGAAAGGAGGGAAAATGAAAATTCTTTGGGTACAGTTCCATTTTCTTGGCCTCGATTTTAGAAATGTCTAAAATATCGTTAATCAAGGTCAGTAGGTGGTTGCCACATTGGTGGATGACACGGATGCCTTTGAGTTCCTCAGGACTGATGATTTTAGAGCGTTGGAGGATTTGGGTATAACCGAGGATGCCATTGAGGGGAGTGCGCAGTTCATGACTCATATTGGCCAGGAACTCACTTTTAGCACGGTTGGCAATTTCAGCGCTTTCTTTAGCCCCTTGTAATTCTTCCCTCAGGAGCTGTTGACGTTGAATTTCTACATCTTGAGCTGCTAACAGTGTTTTACTGGTATAGAAGGCTAATAGGGCTGCGGTTGAAATTGATGCAATCATGCTAATCAAAATGATTCGAGTCCGAAGCCTTTCAGAAGCCTCTAGCACAGCTTTGGCATGTGGTCTTTCCTCCTCAACTTCCTCTATTATTTCCTCAAGATCATAGACGAAACTCCTGAGGTTTAGCCCTAAAGGACTCTTGCTTAAATCTAAAAACTTTTTTTGGGCTTTCTCGATGTGTTCTGGGGTCAAATTCGACGGATCAATTTGCCGCAATAGTGCCTCTATCCGTTGGGTGTATACTTGTATTAGGCTGTCATAATTTTTGATAAGGTTATTTAAAAGTTCAACTTCCTCTGGTAGCTCATATACCTCTGAATTTTTGTAAGACTCTTTTAATGCCAACCAGTTTTGCTGGGCTAATCGGGAATGCTTTTTAAAACGAGAATACTCTTCATGAAAAATCTCTGGTTGCTGGAACAAAACAGCAAAGTATTGATGGTGTATTTGTATTTCCAGCAGGTAACGTTGCAGGTCCATGAGAAGCTCACTTTCTTCTAAGGTATCTTCTCTTAAGTTCTGAGCATAGTTTTGGTAGTTATTGCCAATCAGGAGTCCAACTGTTGTTCCCAGGACAGCAATCCCAAGGGCAATACCATACCCATAGGCAATCTTTTGACTGATACTAAGGCGATTTAGCTGCTTTCTGAACCAGGCAAGGGAACCTGTTAAGGGATGGGATGAGTTGGTTGAAACCATATTTGACAATGAAGATGTGGTGGTTGAGTCTGTTTTTAATTTAGTCATATATATCCTCCTCAAGGGAGATGCAGCCATTATTTTTTAGTACTTTTAAAACTATTGCGACTTATTTTAGCAGTGTGGGGTTGTACATACAGGGTTTGTAGATACAGTTGTAAATAAGGTGGTAAATACAATAGTTATATTATAGAATTCCCAGCCAGTCCCACCCAAGTAACAGTTTCAGTCTCCTATCAATTACCCTTGCTTCTTTAGTTTGGTATTTATAGTGTTAGTCACCAGGTTTATCTAATTACTTTACAGGTATTGTTTGATGAATTCTCTAATTTTTTTTATTTGAAATTTTTCGGATAATTGACGGATAGCTTGGGAAAAGGGTATAAATATATCATCATTTTTTTCTAGCTCATCGACTTCCTCTAAAAGGTCATTGATTAAGCCTGACATAGCCAGATCGTAGAGGTAAACTAGTTTTTCTTTTGGAGGACTAACAATTTGTGTTGTTTGAAGTGATATGTTTTTATGATTATGTTTTTTTTGGTCTTGACATTCAACAACTTTTTGCTGATTTTTTTGAAAATTTATTTCATGGTATTCTGGATAAGTTGGTACGTCTAAATCTATAGTAAAAATACTACCTTTGCCTGGTTTGCTCTCGACATTAATGTCACCTCCCATCATCTTGACTAGTTTATGGGTAATTGCTAAACCCAGTCCAGTCCCTTCCACATAACCAGAGATATTTTCTAGCTTTTCAAAGGGCAAAAATAGTTGAGATAATTGCTCGCTATTCATCCCAATACCGGTATCTTTTACTTCAAAGCGAATAGTGGTAATCTGTTGGAGTTTATTTGTTATTTCATCTTTAGCATTTTTCCTTGATTCAAGGACACTAACCTTAAAGGCTACTCCCCCTGTTTCAGTAAATTTAATGCCATTGTCGAGTAAATTAATCAGCACTTGTCGCAAGCGTTTTTCGTCAACAGTAATTGCTCTAGGTAGTCGAGAAGTCGCTTGGTAACTATAGGAAATACCCTTTTGTTCTGCTTTGACCTGACAAATTGCCACGATGTCTTTCAAGAAGGTACCAAAATCAACCGTTTGGGGGTGGAGTTCTAATTGATCAGCTTCAATTGTACAGAGGTCTAAAATCTCATTGATCAGGCTGAGCAGATTAGAGCCGCACTGCTCGATAATATCAATACCTTTCTTGTCGTTAGCAGTTAGACTAGTTGATTTTTTCAGGATTTGAGCGTAACCCAAAATACCGTTGAGGGGAGTGCGGACTTCGTGGCTGATGTTGGCAAGAAATATACTTTTAGCACGGTTAGCAGCTTCACTTTCCACTGCTGCCCGAACTGCTGCTTCTTTGGCTTTCTGGAGTTCCACTGTCCGTTGCTCAACTCGCTGTTCTAGCTGTCTTTCACTCTCCACCAGTGCTGCTACTGCTGAAATGCGATCGCTAATATAGATAGCTAGCAATATGGTCAGTAATAGTCCCCCCAAGGAAACAGTCCAGGGATACCAGGTTCTTCGACTCGCTATATATTCGGAATTGGGCTTAGACAGAATCAACCATTTCTGTCCTGAGACATCAAGAATTACAGTATGGTGTAACCCATTTCTGAGGGTAGCAAGGTTTTCGTCCTTCAAGTCCTTTGATGCTTTGGGTGTACTAGATGAATAGGTATAGAGCAATCGCTCCTCTGTTGGCGCAGATTCGTGAAACAGATAAACATCAATCCCCCTCGGTTGTCGATACTTTAAAGCCCTGTCTACAATGTCTCCAATCAAAAACGCACTTGAGGCAAAACCTTCCAGATTTTGGCGACGGGATATAACTGAATTAGTAGGTGTATTTTGTCGATAAATTGGCCATAAAATTAGGAATCCTAGTTGGTGCTGGGTGTTTTTATGCATTAATGTCATCGGTGCAGTTGCGATCGCTTTGCCACTATCCCGTGATAATTCCAAAGCTTCCAAACTTAGAGAATTCGAGGCTAGGTCAAATCCCAACATTGTCTCATTATCGTGGTATGGCTCAACAAAATAGACCGGAAAATATTCTTCTCTGGGTTTAGCCTTAATCAGCTCTCCCTGAGGATTATTTTCTGTAATTTTAAAGTTAGGAAAACCCTCTTGTTTGGCAGCTTGTTCGTAAGCGGATCGTTGCTCATGGGGTACCCAAGGAATCCACTCTAGGGCTTGAATATCTGAATGATTTGACAAGTAAGGCTTGACAAACGTCCGAAATTCCTGACGAGTCACTTTTTCGGAGGCAGCATAGACCCCAACAATCGATTCCAGTTGTTGTAGATTTTTTTCAAGGCTTCTTTGGAGCAAGGAAACAATATCCTTGGCATCTTGTTCAAACTCTTTTTCGATGGTTTTGTTTTCCAAATTCCAAGTTCCCATGAACGTTAGTAGGGAAAACATAACCCCTGTAAAAATAGTGATTGCTAGGGGCAGATAATGGACTGTTTTTTGGAGATTTATTATCGTATTAATTAGTTTTTTATTATTCATAAAATCACCTTTAATTAGTCACTTGTGACATCAAATTTACTGTTTGTAATTAGTCATTATCTGAAATCTAAAAAATAGGCTAAAGATAACTTGTTATGAAATAAAAAAGGCATAGTCTGAATTCACTGAATATAGTCTTTAATAAAATTTCTAATTTTTTTCAACTGAAAATTTTGAGCTAATTCACGGATATGTTGTACAAAATCACTAGTGTTTGGATCGGATTTTTCTAGGTTATCGATTTGTTTTAAAAGGTCATTGATTAACCCTGCCCTAGCCAGATCGTAAAGTTGGGAAAGTTTCTCGACTGGAGGAGTCACAATCTCTAGGGTTTGAGATGAGATGTTTTTCTTCTTCCTACTTCCTCCTTCCTGCCTTGCTTGATAAATCCATTCCAGTTTCAGATGCACTTGTAACATCTCTAGTAGCTTTTCTGCCTCTACTGGTTTGGGCAAAAAATCATCCGCTCCAGCCTCACTACTTTTTTCCTTGTCAGTGTCAAATACACTAGCCGAAGACGCAATCACTACTTTTGAGTGCAATTGGGGGGATTGTCGCAACTGTCGGATCATCTCAAAGCCATCCATCTGTGGCATCAACAAGTCAGTGATAATCAGGTCTGGTGGAAATGCTGTGGCTTCCTCTAAACCCTCTTGACCACTGCTAGCCTCCACTAGTTCAAATCCCAGGGGAGCCAGCAGATTTACAATCACCCAGCGATTTTCTTGTTTATCATCCACCACCAGAATTGTGGGTGGCTGACCTTTGAAGCCAATAATCCCTCTTTGAGGAGTCATGGGTTTGGATGCAGCTGTGGTTTCTTTTAACTGCAAATCGAACCAAAACACAGTGCCAATGCCCAACTGGCTGCTTACTTCTAACTTAGACCCCATCATCTGAACCAGTTTCTGAGTAATGGCTAATCCCAATCCGGTCCCTTGTGCTTTATTTAAGGGATTCCCCACTTGCTCGAAAGGCAAAAAGATTCGTTCGATTTGTTCCGGACTCATGCCAATACCCGTGTCTTCAATTTTAAATCGAATTGTTGTTAACAGTTCTTGGCTATTGGTCATGTGTTCATTCTCCTTTTTCCTGGGTTTAAGGACACTTACTGTCAACTTAACGTCTCCAGTGTCAGTAAACTTAATCCCATTACCCAGTAAGTTAATCAGCACTTGTCGCAGGCGTTTTTCATCAGCGTGTATGCCGGTGGGAAGTTCAGAAAGGGGTTGGTAAGTAAACAAAATGTCCTTGTTTTGAACTCGGATTTCGCAGATGTCAATCAGGTTCTGAAGAAAAGACGAAAAATGAAAATCTGTCCGGTAGAGTTCCATTTTACCAGCTTCAATTTTGGACAGGTCTAAAATGTCATTAATTAGGGTGAGCAGATGATCACCACATTGATCGATAATGTCAATCCCCTTGAGAGACTGATCAGACAAGGTTTTGGAGCGTTTCAGGATTTGGGTGTAACCGAGGATGCCATTGAGAGGGGTGCGGAGTTCATGGCTCATGTTGGCGAGAAATTCGCTTTTGGCACGGTTGGCCACTGCGCTTTGCGCCGCAGCGCGAACGGCTGCTTCTTTTGCCTGTTTGAGGTCTTCCTCAGCTTGTTTGCGATCGCTAATATCGGTTCTGATCGCCAAATACTGGTAAGGTTTGTCTCTATCATCCAAGAACGGTACAATGGTGGTATCGACCCAGTAATAGGTGCCATCTTTCGCTTGATTCTTAATTTCTCCCTGCCAAACTTGACCACTAGCAATAATTGACCAGAGGTTTCGGAAGAATTCCTTGGGGTGGTAATTGGAATTGATCAATAGATGGCTTTGTCCAATCAGTTCTTCTCTAGAATATTTAGAGATATGACAGAACCGATCATTGACATCCGTAATTACCCCTTTTTGGTCAGTAATAGCTAGGATTGAACCTTGATATAAAGCATACTTTAAATCTGATAATTCTTTGAATGACCTTTGCAGTTTTTCCTCTGTTTCTTGTTGTTTAGCAATCTCTAATACCAGACGTTTATTGACATGTTCTAGTGTACAATAGGTACGCTGATAATCCAGTATTAATCCTACTAGGGAGATCAGGTAGGCAATAATTTTGAGGAAATGGGCGATATGGAAATGACTGTCGAAGAGTGCTTGTGAACCAAAAGCCATGTGGAGTTGGGCGACTGTATCGGGAATAGTACTCACAATTAAGGAGTAAGAGAACAGACTGGGATACCGTTGGTGAAAGCTTGGGTAAATAAAAATGCCAGCAGCAATAAACAGAAGCAATGGCAGGATGTCCCATGGTCGGGGGATAATGGAGTTGGGAAATGTTGTTTCCGGCAGAAGCTCGCTGGTTGCACAGATGTGAATTATGCCATAGGCAATCAACCCAAACCCCAAGCTGACAATAATGACAAAACCCAAGCTGCTGGTTTGGTTTTTTTCTACCCAGCTTCTCCTTGAGAAAAGGCTAGTTCCTAGAATCAGGATTAGTGCATTGAAAAGCCGACAGAGTGTCCAGGTAAATGGAATTAAATTCCGATTATCGGCGACAGCATCAATTAAGTGCTCAGCAGCCACAGTATTAAAGGTATCCATCACACCAGCAAAAAAAAGTGATAGGCCGATGATAGGAACGATTGGGTCTTTGGTGATACTATAGTTTGTGAAGGCTAAGCAAACCGTAAAAACAGCCGTACAGACAGCACTCCACTCCAGGAGTGTGTGTACAAAACTTCCGGACAGGACGGAGTGCATGGCATCATGAAGTTCATGGGGTTCCAATTCAGAGGCTGCCGAGAGGTCAAACAGTTCCTGATGGGTACTAAAATCAACCCCTAATTGATGCAGAAGATAGGGTAAAATGCAGATAAAAATCACTGTCCAAACCAATGGTTTGGGGAATCTAGTTTGGCCGACAAGCCTGGATTTTGTCATAGTTTTCATTCCCAATATGGCTTTCGGTTTGATGAGTGATCAAGATCAGGAAGGTCTTTAGGTAAGACTTGGCTAAATCATGGCACCAATAGGCAATACCAAGTAGGGTTGTAGTGCTAGATTCGATGGACTCAGTGATGGGGATAGCCTGGAGCTGTAATCATTTAGGGTTATACTCATTGAACAATATGGACTTCTGTGAGGCCAGTTACATATAGAGTTCCCGGCTAATCCGACCCAAATAACGGCGTTGTATAGGGGTTTTCAATTGGGTGAGGTACAGATTACTCGGTTTTAGGGAACACGGAACAGGAAACAGGGAACAGGGAACAGGGAACAGGGAACAGGGAACAGAGAACAGAGAACAGGGAACAGGGAACAGAGAACAGAGAACAGACAAGAGGGAACAGGGAACAGAGAACAGAGAACAGAGAACAGACAAGAGGGAATAGGTAAAAAATTATTTGTACCTCATAGCTATGAAAAATGCTAGACTTGTAGGGGGATGATTTATGGAGATTGGGAAGAGACCCGAAGTGGGGGAGGAGACTGCAAGAAGGGGAAGTAAGCTGTGAGGCATCTTATCTGAATTAGCACTATGAATTAGCACTATGAATTAGCACTATGAATTAGCACTATTAATGCTACAAATGATTTCTTTGATTGAATCGGCAAGGGGGCAGGGGCGCTCAGGAAAAAGGGAGAAAACTTTGAAGTTTTCCCCCTTTCTCAAAAATAGACAAGAAATAGACAATTTAAGTGGGCGAAATCCTCAATTAAGCGGTATCCACTGGGAAAACGTAGCCCCTTGACCACAATAGTTATTTTCCTCATCAATGAGATTCCAGACGATAACATCTGAAATCTGGAACCGTTTACCAGTGCTAGAAATACGGACACCTTGATAGTTGCTAATATAGCCCTGGGTTGTGACTTGGTTAAGCAGGTGTAAGCGCTCCTCCCTTTCCATCGGCTCAGCTGAATATCTCGAAGGCATCCGGGTGAATTGGTTCCAATCCATTTCCCACAATTCTAAAGCTTTCCGATTGCCATAGTTGTAAATCGGGTCTGATTCAGTGTTGTGAGAGAGGACCGTAAAGGGAGCTTCAAATAGTGCCTGTGCAATTTCGATAGGTGAGCCACTAGTATCGATTAGAGAACGCCCTGTCCAATGATGAAAGCTATTGATTAGACGTTGGCTCTGGCGAATTACTGCGTCTTGTTGCCAAGGAAATTGGATCTCAGTGTTCATCGGTTTATTATTTTGCAAAGATTTATCACCCTTAGGGTTAGTAAACAGCTAGAGAAAATGTAGCAGAGTATACCAAAAACTCTTATTATTTGTTAGAATTAAATTAGGGTAACACCGACAGGGATTATTATGTAACTTAAATTAAAGCCGAAAACCAAGGGTTTAATAGTTGCGCTCTCGACCTACGGTGGAACCAACTTTTTTGACATTTTTATGGCGCTCGCGGGATATTCCGTCAGAGAAGCGCGGAGATACCCCCTGGATGTGAAAGCATCTTGCATTGGCGGGCTAATGTCTATCTTGGTAGACTTTGGTAGCTAAAAAGTATCGGCAATGGCAACATGGATAATCAGCTCAGCTTCATTATCAAACTCGTCATCCTCTCCACGATAATTTCTGTTATTATTAAATATGCTGCTCCCAGTGTACCCATTGCCGCTACATCTGTTAATGGGTTGATTGGGATCCTGGCTCCAACTGTGATTTTAGCGATCGCATTAGTAGGTAGAGCCTTTAGCTATAGGGAGTCTGACTAACACGCTAGTGGTAAGCTCTATCTCTGTTTCGCACTGCGGGATTATAGGTTTCCCCAGAGGTTAGTGAACATTAAATAAAAGTGCCACAGATTATCTCAAAGTCTATGATTGTTTGGTAGACTTAAGTCATGGCACTAATACCGTTTCGTAAGGCGGTCGAACTTACAGGACTCANTCAGTTCATCGCTGTCCTAATATTTTTCATATCCCCATAAGCTGATACCACCACTGCTTTAAGTGTTGGGTCAACTTCAGGGATAAACCCTAGCAAAGTAAGACCATCCATCTCAGGCATATTGATATCAGTTAAGATCAGATCTATTCGTTTTGAAGATTTTAGGATGTCGAGCGCTTCAGAGCCATTATGCGCAAATAAAAAGTCCAATTCTTGAGTTCTGATCCGTTTTCTAAGTCGCTGTTTTATGAGACGTTCTAATTCCAGCTCATCATCCACAACAAGGATGATTTTTTTTGCAGATGTCATGTAATTTTATCTCCCCTTGAGGATTACCACTTAGTTTGAATAGTTGGTAATGGGTAATAATAAAAATAATGAATTTGAAATTTGTAATTTGGAATTATGCTTACCCATTAGCCATTAGCCATGACTTATTAGCCATGACCGATTAGCCATGACTTATTAGCCATTTAAAAAAAACGTTTATTATGAACACTACTAAAAATACCGGACGTGATATATCTATATAATTCCCATTAACCCTTGACTAAGTAACAGTCTATAGTAGTAAAGTTATTTGATTATGTTTGCTGGTTTGTAAATGTCTGATAACCAAAGGAGTTTCAGTTGCGGCTGTCTAAATTCCTTAAGGGTAGGCAAATTATAAATTCGGTATAAGCTCCCAATTCAGTGTCCACATTCAGTGTTCCTCTATGCTGTCCAATGATAATATCATAGGTTAAGGATAATCCTAAGCCTGTTCCTTCTCCCGTAGGTTTAGTAGTAAAGAAAGGATGGAATATCTTCTCCTTAATTTCAGGCGGGATACCAGTACCATTATCACCAATCCGAATTTCTACTGAGTCACTTAAGCGCAATGTCTTCACCCAAAGCATGGGGGTAAATGGTTCACCGATGTTCTTCTGCTTGCTCTGGAGGGCATAGCAAGCATTTTCGATAATGTTAATAAAGGCACGACTAATATCACTAGACACCAACTCCAGTTGACCAATGGAATCATCATAGTCAGTTTTAATCGTGACATTGAACTGATGATTCTTGGCACGAACACTGTGATAAGCCAACTGGATAGCTTGGGCTAATACAGTATTGAGGTCAGTCAGTTGGAGTTGAGTACTGTCAGTTCGGGCATGCTGCATCATACTTTGAATGATGCCCTCGGCTCTTTGACCATGACGTTTGATAGCGAGAGAATTGTCTCGCAGTTCTGTCAAGGTGTCTTTGATATAGCTAGCTGTTGTTGTTTCTATATGCTCTAATTGTATTTTAAATTCTTCGATGAGTTCCTCAGCTAACTCCATCGAACCTTCGGCATAATTGTTAACAAAGTTGAGAGGATTCCTCAGTTCATGGGCAACCCCTGCAGTTAAGGTGCCGAGGTATGCTAGTTTCTCTGTGGCAATAATTTGCTCTTGGGCTTCCTTAAGCTGTTGGAAAGTTTTACTTAACCTCGTTTCCGCCGCCGCACGTTCCGCAACTTCTTGTTTCAAACGGGCATTTTGCTCATCAAGAGTTCTAGTCAAATTTCTTATTTGTAGATGTATCCTTACTCTAGCCAATACCTCGTCTTGTTGAAACGGTTTGGTGATGTAATCGACGGCTCCGATGGAAAGACCTTTGACCTTATCAACTGTGTCAGTCAGTGCGGTCATGAAAATTACCGGGATGTCTCGATTTGAGGGGTTTGCCTTTAGTCTTTTGCAAGTCTCAAATCCGTCAATTCCTGGCATCATTACGTCCAATAGAATTAGATCGGGTTGATTATAGTTAACTTGTTCAATCGCACTTTCACCATCTGTTTCCACAGCAACCGTAAAGCCAGCATTGTGCAAAGCCTGGGATATAACTGATAAATTTGTCGGTGTATCATCTACAACTAAGATGAGATTTTTGTCTTGATCGTATGTCACTGCTTCAGGATCCTATCAACACAAATTGATTTACTCATAAATTTAAAAATATCTATAATTTATTATCCCTTAACCATGTATAATCCTAATTTAATTTATTAAAATAAAAAAAAATCTTTTTGAGTTTTAATTAGATCAAAGTTAGTGATTATCAATTGATTTTGATAAATGAGTTAACTTATTAAAGTTAGCAAACCCTAAGCCGGAAAAAAAAATGGGTAACCTGATTCATCTGTGCTGGTGCATACTTGAAGCTATTACTGAAAAAGGTGCTTGTTTAGGATTATATAAACTTACCTTGAACTTACCCTCAGGGAAAATACTGACAGGAGGTGGGATTTATGGCAGTTATTGTCAAAGATTGAGAAACGAGCCAGGATTATATTTGGCTCGGAACAAGATTCAAAGCTTACAAGTCATCACTCCCAAGTCGTTTCTTGGAGTAATTTCAGACATAAGCGAGTTTGTTACCTACTTTTGCTTAAGTCCTGATTATTTCTGGATTGTTACCCATGATAAAAACCTCTGCTTGTCTGCTTTCCCATCAGCCTTAACTATGGGTGTTCAACCAGATTTGTTCTGATGGACTATTGATCTGATGGGCTATTTACCAAAGCCAGAATTTCTTGCCACTCCTGATTTGATAAAGGCTTCTCTACCAACTCCACACCAAAACAATCGGCAGCAGCATGAGTTAGGGCATCCACCACAATGTTTATTAAGGCATCTCCCTGTTGAGCCATGGGTAGATTAAAGGGAGGGGGCGCTTCCCCAAACACGTGAGTATACAGTCCAGCATCTGGTTCTAAGCGAATTGAGCCATGCTGCAAAATCACATTACCACGGCGCAATTGAGCACTACCAATCAGTTTAGAACCATCTGCCAACACTAAATCGGCACCAGTAGCAGTGCCGAAACAGTTGGGATTGTGAATATACCCCCGTCCAGCTGAACCATAGTGCAACTCTACACCAAGGGAGCGCCACCCCTGAATCAAAAACTCACAAATTTGGTGATAGGCATCAAGACGTTTACCAGTCAACCCGGAATTAACCACCATATAGGTCAAATCTCCCTGATGTAGCACAGCTCTACCACCACTGGGACGCCTTACCAGCTCTACTGGTTGTGATGCCCAAGTGAGTTGTTCCCAGAACTCAGGCCAACGGCGTTGATGGTAGCCAAGAGAGATGGTTGGTGATGCCCAGGTATAAAATCGCAATACTGGGGGATGTTTTCCCCGTTGGTGCTGGGCTAGTAGCCACTGGTCAATGGCCATCTGAAGCCGCCCTGATGCCTGTAGTAAGGGTATTAAACGCCAGGATGAACTCTGAAGTGGTAAGTCTGAACGATCAGAAGTCTTAAGTGGTAAGTCTGAAGTATTAAACAATGCCATTGTTGGCTGATTTGTTCGAACTGGTATGTTTTAACTTTTATCCTTCACCTGTGTGCTAACATCATCTTGTATCAGAAGATTTTAGGCCGCACCAAACTCAGCTTGTAATAAGTCATCATTGTCATCGGCGATAGTGGCTACCACGGTGATGGCGCGAGAAATTTCCCCTGGGGACAATTCAGCAACAGTTCGCGTGGATAACACGACAACTTGATCCTCGACAATAGCAAAGCGGGATTCAAAGGTGTCATACCAGTTCATTTCCAGGAGCTTGCGCATCAATGTTGCCTCGTCTTTGGCAGGTAGATGCATCACAGAAGACCAAGCTGTAAAGGTGTCATCATCTGTGGAACCAGTGAGCTGAACGAATACTTCCACGCTACCGTACTGAAACTTCCACAAGTAGCCTTCTTCACTGTGGCTTACCATAGCGCTATTGTTTTGTTCCAGGCTGGAGATAACCGTTTCAATGTTTTCGACATAGTTAACGGCAGTCATAGTCTGGTTGAACTCACTGGCAACGATTTCTGCCATTGACAAGTCTTGACTAGATAGAGTGTCAGGATTCGGCTGTGGGTTTGTCATAATCTATTTCTCTGTGCTGGTCTTGGGGTTTGCCTAAGACCCAGTATCACCTGTAGCTATGCATGTTGACACGTTGATTAATTTTCTTAAATCAAGGGTCGAGACTTGCAATTAGGTGAGACAGGCAAAAAGTAAAAGGTCAAGGGGAAAAGATGATTTTGCCTTAACCTTTTTCCTTGAACCCTTGTCTTAGATTTTACCTTTGAGAGACCGAAACAATAACAAAGGCCCTTGAACAGCTTCTGACTGCTTGAACAATTTTCTAGGAGACTGCTTTTTGCTGATTTTTAGATACCTGATTCAGACCGTTCAAAAACATAGGCACAAATTTTTCTATAAACCCTTGTGGATCTTGCTGCCAAGCCTTTTGTGCTACCTGAATCCTGGTCATTTGCAGTTCAGGGGCTAGCAAGGTTTGGGGTAAGCGCTCGATCAGGTACTGAGGACGTTCCCACACTGGCAAGGTATTGGCAACCTCCAGCAAGTTATTGAGTCGGCGCAGTTCAGCACCTGCCATCAGATCGATACCAGATTCATAAGCCGCCTGTTCAATGGCTACATACTGGCACTTTGCCTGTTCTACCTTCTGTCGATGTTCTGGGCTTTTCTTGGCAATTTGTGCCAACCACCGATTCCCCCAACGGACATGACCAACTTCCTCTGGGAAAATCTGTTCAATGGTTTTAAGAATCTTAATATTTTCTTCTGTTTTCGGTGCTTCTTTCAAGGCTTTGATGTGAGCTGAGAAGTACTCACATCCCCGTTTTTCGGTGACATTAATCGCTGCCAAACCAGCGATTAGTCCATCGTTGAGCTTTCCTTGTTGTTTATAGCTTTCCTGGTCGATTAGTCGATCAAATTCCTTGATGTAGGATACTCCAGGGGGCTTACCAATATCTGCTCCTAGTTCCATGAGTAGGTCAGTCAGCCACATGGCATGACGAGCTTCGTCAGCAATGTGATGAGATAGATCCCGCACGAGTTCTTTTGGCTGACCATCCAGCTTTTCTACCAAATCCGTGAGATCCAGGCAACTGTGTTGTTCGTTGTAGCGATAGCGGTTGAGCATGACCAGGTGAAGTTTGCGATCGCGTACCACATGTGGCAGGATTTCACGGGCACCCATGCCATTGTTTGATTTGTGAGGGTATGCAACTGTCATAGATTTTCTCAGGTATCTAACACATACTAGTCCCAAATTCCCTAGAAAAGCGATGCAGCAACCTAGCTATATAATACAGAAGCTCAGTGTTGTACTTCCCTTCTGAGGGATCTGAAATATTAATTAATCAAGAGTTACAAATAAATAAAGAAGCCACCCTCGAGGATGGCTAATGGTCTTAGTTCACCATTGACAAAGTACTAGACATCGTAGTAGAGTGCGAACTCATAGGGATGAGGCCGCAACCGCATGGGGTTGACTTCGTTGTCTAGTTTGAATTCAATCCAGTTGGTAATGAAGTCTTGGGTGAATACTCCTGATTCAGTCAAGAAGGAACTATCCTTGTCTAAGGCTTCGAGAGCGTCCTCTAGAGAACCGGGGGTGGATGGAATTTTGCTCAATTCTTCTGGAGAGAGGTCGTAAATATCCACATCCAGAGATTCACCTGGTTCAATCTCGTTCTTGATCCCATCAATACCAGCACAGAGCATGGCGGCGAAGGCGAGATAGGGGTTACAGGTGGCATCAGGGCAACGGAACTCTAACCGCTTGGCCTTGGGATTGGGGCCAGATAGAGGAATGCGGATGGAAGCTGAACGGTTACCTTGGGAATAAGCTAAGTTCACGGGCGCTTCAAACCCAGGTACCAGACGCTTGTAGGAGTTGGTGCTGGGGTTGGTAAGTGCCAACAGAGCCGGGGCGTGCTTGAGTAAACCACCGATGTAATTGAGCGCCATTTTACTTAGGTTGGCGTAACCATCACCCCAGAACAAGGGTTCCCCATCCTTCCAGATCGATTGGTGGGTATGCATCCCCGAACCATTGTCATTAAAGATTGGTTTGGGCATGAAGGTGACAGTTCTGCCATACTTTTTGGCAACATTTTTGATGACATACTTATAAATCATCAGATCGTCAGCAGCCTTAATTAGGGTGCCAAAGCGGAAACCCAACTCGTTCTGTCCACCTGTAGCTACCTCGTGGTGGTGCTTTTCAATGGGTACGCCGCACTCTGCCATGGTGAGCAGCATTTCGGTACGCATGTCTTGCAGGGTGTCTGTGGGGGAGACAGGGAAATAACCTTCTTTATAGCGAGGCTTATATCCGAGGTTACCACCTGCTTCTTCTCGACCAGAATTCCAACGACCCTCAACGCTGTCCACATAGTAGTAGCACTGGCTCTCGGTTTGGTCAAAGCGAACATCATCAAACACAAAGAATTCAGCTTCTGGACCAAAGAAGGCGGTATCCCCAATCTCACTGCTAATCAGATAGTCAAGGGCTTTCTGAGCAATGCTACGAGGATCGCGGCTGTACCATTCCCCTGTACGCGGTTCCTTAATGCTGCAAATCATGCTCAGGGTTGGTTCTTTCATGAATGGGTCGATCCAAGCCGTTTTGGGATCAGGAACCATTGCCATGTCAGATTCGTTGATTGCTTTCCAACCCCGAATACTTGAACCATCGAAGGGAACTCCATCGACAAAGGAACTCTCTTCTATTTGGTCTTGGTAAAACGAGCAGTGCTGCCAGATCCCTGGCATATCAATGAATTTAAGGTCAATGATTTTTATGTTTTCGTCTTGAATCATTTTCAAGACTTCTTGTGGGGTTTCAGGCATGAATCACTCCTTTGATCAGCTTTACGTTTGTTTACAAAGAAACAATCTTAGAAAATTACTTGAGTCAGTGACTCTACCAAAATTGGCGACAGTGAAGCTTTCCCAAACCGAGGACTGACTGGGTAAGCATCCGAGTCAGTTATTCGCGGGGAGATACTTTTTTTTGAGTGGTGCAAGCAGCACGATTTCCTTAAAAGCATCTTGATTGGCTTTTCCCTTGAACAGTGAAAAGTTGTAGTTCCCTGATTCCTGACTCATCCTAGGGATAGAAAGTAGGACATTATGTATCTAACAATACAGAATGTCCTAAGATGATCGGATCTCATATGAATAAAAAATTAAATTTTCGAGTTCTAGACTCAGTCAGGTTGCCAAACAGGCTCCCACAAAGGCTCAAGAGAAGGTCTTTGTCTGCTCAGCAAGGGAGCCCATGGCAAGACTAGGCTCTGGTTAGTGGCAGGTTTTGGCTAAATCCCTCTATATGGGCAATCGTGTTAGTGGGGGCATTTGGTCGGTCGGTTCTAATTGCCCTGTTTCCTCCCTCTGGGAGTGTCTTGCTCAACTATAAGGGGGTGCATCTCAATTTTCCTGTTTGACCCGGTGGTGCGTTACGGGGCTGGCTGTCGCAACCAGGCACGAAGAGGCGGAAAATTAGGGTGACCGCCCCTAACGCACCCTACAGAACATTTTCAAATATGAGATGCACCCCTATAAGGTCCTATCTATGGTGGGTAACGCCCAATCCTATAGGAGGATTAGGGATGAAAGCAACAAGCAACACGGTACAATCTAGTGATGAAAGATATGTATACGCTTAGCTCCAGGCGATTATAGCGTCTGGAGTTGAGCACACATTCAACTTGCTGTTTAACTCCTGTGGAGTGCATAGTGTAGCGCTCTGTATCTGTTGAGTTCTAGCCCTAAATCTAGGGAAGACACCAATAGTAAATCAAAATTATCAAGATTGTTGTTGGGAGAATAATTTAATGAGGGATCTAGTCACAAACTTGATTAGGAATTATGATAGCTCAGGTCGCTACCTAGATCGGGATGCCATCGATTCACTTAAGTCTTACTTTGAAACTGGCACCGCTCGGGTGGCTGTAGCTACTTTAATCAATGGCAATGCTGCTTCTATTGTCAAGCAAGCATCAGCACAACTGTATGAGGAAGTTCCTGAACTGTTGCGTCCAGGTGGCAATTCTTATACAACTCGTCGTTATGCTGCTTGTTTACGAGATCTGGATTATTACCTGCGCTATGCTAGTTATGCCCTAGTTGCTGGTGATACCAATGTCTTGGATGAGCGGGTTCTACAAGGGTTGCGGGAAACTTATAATTCCCTAGGTGTGCCCATCGCTCCAACGGTTCGTGGGATTGAGATTATGAAAGATATGGTCAAAGCAATGGCAACAGAAGCTGGTATCGGGAATATCGGATTTGTTGATCAGCCTTTTGACCACATGAATCGTGAGTTTAGCGAAACAGATGTTTAAGACATTGATGGTTCGTTGACAGTTGACGGTTCTACGGGTGACCAGACTGGTTGCCCGTACTATAGTGCTGCGCGCAGGGAATCGGGAATCGGGAATCGGGAATCGGGAATCGGGAATCGGGAATCGGGAATCGGGAATCGGGTAATTGCTGATTATATTGCTAATTTTGTCAAGATCGATTATTTTGGCGTTGCTCTAGGAAGGGTGGAAACTAACAAACTTGCCAGAGGCGACCGCCACAAATGATTGAATTGCTGATTTAATTGCTGATTTAATTGCGATTGGCCGTAGGCCACGCTACGCGATTGACCGTAGGTCACGCTACGCGATCGCTTAATACAGGCTTGCTGGTTTGTAGCACTCAGGACGGATAACTGGCTTATAAAATAGTACATAAATACTAAATCACGTCCAGCCAGTATGTGTGGTAGATTCACCCTGACAACTATAGGGGTAAGCCTAGGGCGAGCTTTTAATTTAGATGATGTACCAACCCAAGAGGCTCGGTACAATATTGCCCCTACTCAGCTGGTAGCAACAGTCTTAAACCCCTCAAACGATAGCGAGCGACAATGGCAATTGTTACGTTGGGGTTTGATTCCTAGTTGGGCAAAGGATATTAAAATTGGGGCAAAGCTGATTAATGCTAGAGCAGAAACGGTAGCAGAAAAGCCAGCATTTCGCAGTGCATTCCGTCGTCGGCGTTGCTTGGTTGTAGCGGATGGTTTTTATGAGTGGCGACTACAGAATGGCAAGAAGCAACCGTTGTATTTCCAGAGGAAAGATAAGCGTCCGTTTGCTTTTGCAGGACTTTGGGAACGTTGGAAAAATCCAGCCGGTGAGATAATTGCTTCTTGTACAATTATAACCACAGTAGCTAATGACATTATTAGTCCGATCCATGATCGGATGCCAGTCATATTAGAACCTAGGGATTATGATTTATGGCTGCATCATCAGGTAAGTCAACGGGAGCTATTGCAGCCACTACTGATTCCCTATGATGCCGAAAAGATGAGTGTTTATCCCGTTAGTACTACTGTGAATAATGTCAGAAATAATAGTCCTGAGTGTATCATCCCTGTGGAAATTGATCATAAGTCCAATAGTCCCTACCATTCTACCTACATTTTAAATCACCATGACGGCTTTTACAGTAAATTTTAATTCCATTATCCAACTGACCGATGACCAATTCTATCAGTTATGTCGAAATAACCCGGAGATTAAATTTGAGCGCAATGCCAAGGGAGAAGTGATTATTATGTCACCTACTGGCGGAGAAACTGGTAACCGTAATTCAGAAATAAATGCTGATTTTGTGATCTGGAATCGACGAACTAAGCTAGGTAAAGTTTTTGATTCATCGACGTGCTTTAAACTCCCTAATGGTGCTGACCGTTCTCCGGATGTAGCGTGGATTAAACAACAACGCTGGGATTCACTTAAACCAGAGCAACGTCAGAAATTTCCACCGATTTGCCCGGATTTTGTTCTAGAATTAATGTCTCCAAGTGATAGGTTAACGGTGACTCAAGCCAAGATGGAGGAATATCTAGCAAATGGGGTACGTCTGGGCTGGTTAATCAATCCTCAAGTACCGCAAGTGGAAATTTATCGACCAGGACAAGTGGTGGAGGTGTTGGAGTCTCCTAAGACTTTATCAGGGGAGGAGGTTTTGTCTGGGTTTGTCCTAAATTTAAACTATCTTTGGTAAGCCTAAAATTTGTTTGGCGTTCGTGTAGCGATTATTTAAGAGCATCACTATTTTTTAATTGAGCAATAATTAAGCAATATTTACTGTTAAATCGGTTATATAAGTTTCGTTCGATAGCATTTAGAAATTATATGTTAACATAGGAGGTGTTTTTTTATTATCCAATTAAACTCCTTAGCTCTTAACAATCTTGCCTTTTGCCTCTTGCCTTTTGCCTTTTACTGCAATACGTGTGTTCAAACCTCAACTACAAAAGCTATAGAATTACCATGACTGCTTTTACAGTAAGTTTCAACTCTATTATTGAACTGACCGATGAGCAATTTTATCAGTTATGTCGAACTAACCCGGAGATTAAATTTGAGCGCAATGCCAAGGGAGAAGTGATTATAATGTCACCTACTGGCGGAGAAACTGGTAACCGTAATTCAGAAATAAATGCTGATTTTGTGATTTGGAATCGACGGACTAAGCTAGGTAAAGTTTTTGATTCATCGACGTGCTTTAAACTTCCTAATGGTGCTGACCGTTCTCCCGATGTAGCGTGGATTAAGCAACAACGCTGGGATTCACTTAAACCAGAGCAACGGCAGAAGTTTCCACCGATTTGCCCGGATTTTGTGCTAGAATTAATGTCTCCAACTGATAGGTTAACGGTGACTCAATCCAAGATGGAGGAATATCTAAAAAATGGGGTAAGTCTGGGCTGGTTAATTAATCCTCAATCACGGCAAGTGGAAATTTATCGACCAGGTCAAGTTGTGGAGGTGTTGGAGTCTCCTAAGAGTTTATCAGGGGAGGAGGTTTTGCCTGGGTTTGTCCTGGATTTACACTATCTTTGGTAAACCTAAAATTTTACTTTAGTTAATAATCACCTGCCCCTGGAATAATAATTTTTTAAACATTCAACACTAGTTTTATAGAGGTCTGCTATGGGTCGTGCGTCAAAACTAAAACAACAACGTCGCCAAGAATCTCACGAGGTTACTAACAGCACTTCATCCCGGGCTAGGTACGTATTATTTGAATCCAATAGCTCTAATTACCTAGCTTCATTAGAGTTATTAGGTGGGATGGAACGGTTAAATTGGTGTCCTCATGCAGGGGGAGCACTCAAATTTGATTCTTCTAGTCAAGCCCAAGCCAAAGCTAAGCGGATTGCTAAGCAAAGAGGATACACCCTACAAGTGGTTGAGCTTATTTCTGAAGATGTTAATACTGACCAAAAACTTTAGTTACAACCTCCACATTAGGCTCAACCTCTATCCAAAGGGTGGCACCACCATTCTTGGGAGATTCGGGTCGATAGACTAACCGGGATGGCCCGCTGATTTCTACATAATGACAGTTGATATCGCGATTACCCCGTTTAACTGTAATCACTGGGTCTGTTGTATGGTTTTGTTGATTCTTGTGAAGTATTTCCTCGTTGAGGTAGATGTGAGTCAGGGATTTGCTGGGCTGTTTTCTCCAGGAGCCTTGTGGTCCTCGGCTACCGGGAACTATCTTGGGCATACCGTTATATAGGGGAATCCGCCAAAAGCGACCAACTTTTTCGGCTCCTTGAATTCTGCCCTCTTTCAGGAGTTGGCGAACTCGTTGAGGACAAATACCTAGAAGATAGGCGGCTTGGGTGGTATCTATCATGATCGGACAACTTACTCTAGCGCTATTAATTTATTCGGAAATATACCATACAATTACAGCAATTGCCAAGTTTTATAGGGAACAGGGAACAGGGAACAGGGAACAGGGAACAGGGAACAGGGAACAGGGAACAGGGAACAGGGAACAGGGAACAGAGATTATTAAATATTAAGGATTAAGGATTAAGCATTAAGTATTAAGCATTAAGGATTAAGGATTAAGCATTAAGTATTAAGCATTAAGTATTAAGTATTAAAGATTAAGTATTAAGTATTCAAGATTAAGTGTTGAATCTAGTAATAATGGTTTAGCAAAATTGCTGATGTCTGTGCATAAAGTAGGATAAAAATAAGCAAAAATATCTCTAACTATAGCAAATTATCGAAAACTACTTCTTAGATCTCCCGTCTCCACCCTATCCCCACACGTAAGCATTCAGGCGTCAGGCGTCAGGCGTCAGCCGTCAGCCGTCAGCCGTTGGCCAACGACTGATAGCACCTCAAGTAGCGTGTGCGTAGCACATAAGCTGAATGCTGATCGCTGAATGCTGATCGCTGAATGCTTACCACTCTCGCTTATTCGCTGGCTCCAGCCCTATAGTTCTGACAGTAATACCGTCGAAATCGATAACCAGGGACTTTAGATATAGATTGTTTATCCTTAATACAACCTTGGGCTTTTAACTCAACAGAGGCAGAAAAATTGACTACCCACAATTCTAAAGGTTTCGGCAGTTGAGCCACAGTTTTTTGCAGGGTTTCTGTAGCTACCCTTGGCTCGGTGTCTTTATGTGCCAAGAGAAACTGGGGTGAATTAATGGCAGCATCAACGACTTGGCGACGGTTCAATTCCCAAGCTAAGCCCATCATTTCTCCTGTTTGTTCATGGCTTTTGTGAACTGTGGCAATCAGGACTGGAAGGGATTGAGGCTGGGAATCACTAATCTCTAACATTTTAGCGATCGCAAGATCTGGTCGATCGGCTTTTTGGTAACTCACATGGGATGCGACTATCACTCCACCGACCAATCCCATCAACAGGATTAGTGCTACCCATTGCTGATCTTTCCCTTGGGCAGCTCTCCAACAACTCCCAAAGCTTGCTGCTAGTAACATAATTACGATGGGGAAGTAGACAAACTGGTAACGAGCGGCTAAGGTCAAATCAATCCCAAGACCGTAAGTGATTAATAAGAATAATGCGATCGCTCCCACCACAAATCCGCCCAAAACCTGAGTCATGACCTTAGTCTGGGAGTGTAAGCTCTGAATTCTGAGTCCTCGACGCAACAGTTGCACTATCAAGAGCACCAATATTACTGTTACTAGTCCAGAGGCGACCATAATCGGTAGGGATTGCCCTTCGACTGGCAGCATCACTACCATAGTGATCAGCCAAGACAAGAGTCTAGCTACCGGTTCGAGCAAATTGCTCAGGGTTGTGTCTTGGTGAACCCACTCTGTCAAACGATTACTGGAGGGGCGTGGCAAAATTGGCAGCCAAACTAAGACTCCCATTAATGTTCCGAGGGCCACTGCGTAAATTCGCCACCAGTACTTCCAAGAAAACACTGAACCCCCTGACCCAATCCGCAACCCAAGCATTACCAGTCCCACAGCTGCGATCACCAGGACGAAAAAGTAATGGACAGCTATGCCCAAGCTATTGACAATAATCCAGATTAATGCTATGTAAATCGGCAAGGGAGTCTGCTGTCGAAGCGATCGCGTAGCGTACACTAAACAACTGACTGAAGCGATAACTAATAGAATCCCTAGAGTGTAATGTCGAGCTTCTTGAGCCAGATAGATGCCATAGGGTGACACAGCCATCAGTGCTGCTGCGAAGTGACCCACCAGGGAAGAGCGAAACCCTAACCAACCTAAGCCAAACATGGCTGGAATGGAAATCACTCCCAGTAGCACACTCCAGGATCGCGCTACCCACAGGGATACCAATTGCCCATGGGCTGGAAACAGCTTCAGCCACAGATGGGTGAGGACGAAGTACAGTGGTGGGTGATTACTCTCCGTGATTAGGTTATTAATAACGGAATTGATGCTAGCACTAGAGTTTGGTTTCAGGGGAGCTAAGAGGGTATCTGAGGTAATCACCTGATCCAGGGGTACGCTCCGAAAACTATTGCCCAGGCTAAACACTAGGGTGGCAAATTCATCTGACCAGGGGGGTTTTCCGGCCAGATAGGTAAACCGTAAACCTGCTGCGATCGCTATCCACACCAGCAGTAATAGAACTATGACCCAACTACTCCAGCTCTTGTCCACTTGGGATTTTGGGTTGTTAAGAATCATTAGTCATTAATTCTCTTTGTAGGTAGGAATCAAGGTAACGTTCTGCAACACTACTTCATTATCGTTGATGCCACTGTTGAGTTACTTGAACTGAAATCGGTGCTGGGGCATAGAAATAATACCGCTATGAAATAATTAGATGAGCTAATCATTGGGATAATTTTTGAATACTGATGAAGGACAAGCTCAAACCAGACTGGGCGGGGGATGACTTACTCTCCCGGTTCGTTAATCTGTTGATCGACACCAAGCCGATCTACAAGGTGATGCAACACCAGGCCAGGCAGGTGCTAATTAAAACCGCAGAAAAAAATGGGATTGAGTGGCGGAAAAACTACCAGGAGTTAGAAAAATCAGGAGCGAAGACCTTACTATCGGAGATTACTAACCCTAGCCTGGTCTACCCAGACTACTACAAAGTCCCTTTCCATGCTTATGACCAGGGAAACCTATGCTGGGAAGCTGCCTTTGAAGCTGCCAGTGCTACCCAGGCTATGGGGTTGAGGATTTGGCGCGAAGAAAAACTTACTTGGCTTTCGGCACAAGAACGATTACGAAATAGTTTTCATCAAGTACTAGGAGAGTATAATCCCGAGATAGTCACAGATGTCCTCGACATTGGCTGCTCCGTTGGAATATCTACCATTACGCTACACCGCTACTACTCCAGCATTAAAAAGGGCAAAATCCGCACCGTTGGGTTAGACTTATCCCCTTATATGCTGGCTGTGGCCAAGACCATCGATGAGACAGCAGAAATATCAGAATGGATCCATGGCAAAGGAGAGGACACCGGTTTACCGGACAATTCCTTTGATGTGGTCACCTTACAGTTGGTCCTTCATGAACTACCGCACCAAGCAACAGAGGAAATTTTTTCGGAAGCGCTGCGGATTCTACGACCTGGTGGCTGCCTTGGTGTTTTAGACCAGAATCCTGCCTCCCCAGCCATCCAGAATCTGCCCCCTGCACTGTTTGTGTTGTTGAAAAGCACAGAACCTTGGATGGATAACTACTACAACTTTGATGTAGAAGGCGCAATGATTAAGGTTGGTTTTGACTATCAGACTACGGTAGCCAGCGATCCTCGTCACCGCACTATTATTGCTACAAAACCTGGTTGAGGTGAGTGTGGGTTGTAGCAATTCCTTTTGATGCAGTGGCTAATAGTGATAATTACGAGTCAATCCCAAACTAGTCCATTTGGGATTGACTCGCTGTTTGCAGCTTCCTGTGCCGTTCAAAGGTGCTGTAAAAACAACCCAGTTAGGTTATATAAGTAAGGATATGAAAAAATCAGTAGAATTTTCATAAATTTATGATGAAGACTAGCCAAATTTTTGGAAAGCTTTTTTAAACTAAATGTGAATATTTGGTGAATTATAAAAAAAAAGTAAAAATCTTGTGAATTAAGTCCAGGTGGTTTTCGAGTATCCTAGTCTTGCCCAACCTGAGTTCGACATCACCAACTTTATCCAGGAGTCAGGAGCTTCGAGCTTCGAGTCAGTAGCCATAATAACTGAATTTTATAGTTAATTTGGAATTAATCAGAGTTTAATGGGCAATTAAGCTATGTATTATCCCAATAACGTCTGAATTATTCTCCTGAATTCTGAATTATGTCTCCTATCTTCTCAAAACACCAGCCAATTTCTTACATAAAACTGAGGTTGATCAAGACCTATTGCCCAAGACCTATTGCCCAAGACCTATTGCTCATACAGGGATTTTGGCATCAACAGGTTTGGGGTAGACTCAAATCTAATCCCTTTTCCCTTTCCCCTTTCCCCTGACAACTGCGCCGAAGTAAGATAAGCGCCCAAAGCAGGTTAGGCCAAAGCAGGGGCAGAATTTAGGGCAGCACTATGGTATGGATTGGACTAATAGCAGTCAAACCCAATTGCACTAATAGCCATGGGAGGAGGATATCGAGATCTGGTCAGCCTTGGCCTTTATCACCTTTCTCGTCAGAGAGATAACATAAAAGAAGTTCTTGCAAGCAGCACCTACACTAGGAGGTGCGACCCAAGGGCGGTTTACTCGCCCGCTTAAGGCGCGCACCTATGGAAATTTATAGCCACCATCTACGAGGTCTTCTGGTTATGATCACAGATCTGTCCCCATTGGGATCAGGACTGAAACAAGTTGTTAGGACTAATCAGGGGGTGTCGATAGAACGGATTACTGGCTATCAGCAGGTGCGACCCATGGCTAATTTAATTCTTCATGGGTCAAGCGCACCTATAGAAAGTATGGGGTTGGTGACACTCGATGGCAATCAGGCGAAGCCAAGCTGTCAGTTGTATGGTCTCTATTTTCGTCTTGCAGTTGCCAGGGAACTTATTCGAGCCATTTCCTAGATTTCTTTAGATGTCTTTTGTAAAGAACATAAACAATCAGTTTTAATTATGTCAGAAATTCTAACACTAATCAAAAAACCAGAGATTCCCAAAAAATTAGTAAAACCATCTCAACCAATTGAACTAATTCAGCCATCAGAACCAAAGTTTATGGCTGTTGGGGTTATAACTGGTGAGGTGGATTTGTCGGAAAAAATTCCTACCATTACCATCCAGGGTAAGGCTTACCCACTCTTTTTCCTGCTTAAGCACAACCGGAAAAGGTATGTGCTGGATATTCTCAAGGGGCACATCGAGGCCGGAAACCGAGAGCATCGCCTCGTGGTATATCCTAAGCCGATCCACTTCCCAGACAGGAACAAATTCCAGGATATCCGGTTTGAGGTAATTGGGATTTTACAGGAAGACAGACCCCATGCTTGGGCTGAAGCGATTGGCAATGGGTATTTCATCTTGGCGGGATTGTGGCAGTTTATTCCTGTTTGTAAAGTACCCTGTGTGTCAGTTTTTAGGAACCACAGTGAACAATTAGTGAACTATCTCAAAACTCACCAGGCTACAGAAAGAACTCGGGTACTCAAAGCTGGTCACTGTCCATTATTCTGGCGCGACTCCTCGGTCAAACCATTCCGATTCAATCCTAAGCTCAAGGAGCAGGGCAAGCCAAAATTCATCCAGGTCAAAGCCCGATTTCTTCCCCACAAAAATGCCTTCGCGTTTGTAGAAGAATTGGCACCCCCAATGGATCAGGCTCCACGGTTCTGCAAAGTTCGGAAAGAAGATAAGCAGGAAGCCTTGGCCGAAGCTAAGAGAAGAGCTGCTGAAATGGCGGAAAAAAGAGCTGCTGAAAGTCCTGAAAGTCCTGAAAAAACAGCTGCTGAAAGTCCTGAAAAAAGACCTGCTGAAATTGCTGAAAGTGCTGAAAGTTGAGTACTTCTATTCACCAAAACAATGGGTCTGAAGCCTCGCCCTTCTAGGGCGACTTTTTCAGCAATCTTCAGCCTTATGATTAGCTCTGTTAGTACATCATTCTGGCTTCTACTCTCTTGCCCGCAATAAGCCACTAATCGCTCATACTCCTGATCGGAACATCGAATTGTTAGTTTGTTCATGCCGTCATAGTGCGGTCATTTGTGTTATTATAATAGCATGAAAGCAAGATATCGATACCGAATTTACCCAATACCTGGACAACAAATGGCGCTAGCTAAGTTGTTTGGTTGTGTTCGAGTAGTTTTCAATGATGCTTTGGCTTTTTGTATTAACCAGTACAAATCAGGAGAAAAGAAGCCGAAAAACTCTGAACTTCAGAAACAATTCATAACCGAGGCTAAAAGAACAGCCGAACGAGAGTGGTTATCTGATGTCTCTTGTGTACCCTTGCAACAATCTTTGAATGATTTAGAGCAAGCATATCAAAACTTTTTCAAGTCCTGTAACAGACAAAGAAAAGGCAAGCCCGTTAAGCCTCCAAAGTTCAAAAAACGTCATGCCAAGCAGTCAGCTAGGTTTACTCAAAGAGGATTTAGCCTTAGAGGTGATTGCCTGAAAATAGCCAAGGTTGGAAAACTCAAGGTTGTTTGGTCTAGACCACTGCCTGCTGAACCTTCATCAGTAACTATCGTCAAGGATGCTGCTAACAGATACTTTGCTAGTTTCGTTGTTGAAACAGCACCTGAGGCTCTACCTAAAATTCAAACTTCTGTTGGTATTGACTTGGGGATAAAAATTTTTGCCACCTTTGATGATGGAATTCATATAGACGCTCCTAAGCCACTGAAGAAGAAAATCAACAGACTTAGGAGACTGAGTAAGAACTTATCTAGAAAGAACCGAGGAAGTAAGCGTTATGAATTAGCGAGAAAGAGGAAAGCTAGGCTACAGGCGAAACTCAAAGATACTAGAACAGACTTTCTGCACAAGCTCTCAACCCAGATAATTCGTGAAAACCAAACAATTGTCTTGGAGGATTTGAACGTTGCAGGAATGCTCAGAAACCGGAAACTGTCCAGAGCTATCAGTGATTTAGGTTGGCGACAATTTCGGACATACCTACAAGGAAAGGCGGAAAAGTACGGTCGTGAATTTCGAGTAATTAGCCGTTGGGAACCTACCAGTCAGACTTGCTCTTGTTGTGGTTTTCGTGGTGGAAAACTCGACCTTTCCGTTAGGGAATGGACTTGCTTGAACTGTGGCACAAAACACGACCGTGATGTCAATGCTGCAAAGAATATTTTAGTCGCCGGGGGACACTCGGAGACCAAAAACGGACGTGGAGACAGGCGTAAGACTTCCGTAAAGGGAGCAGCAGTCAAAGAAGCGTCAACCCGCCGAGAGTACGTTCAGTTGTCGCTGTTCGACTAGTAGGAATCTCCACGCCTTTTAGGCTGGGGAGGATGTCAAAATACCAACTCTGCTCAGTACCAACCCAACTCCCAGTCGAGCCGTTGAGACTTTACTGCTGAGGTGTTTGGTGCTGGCAAGGCTGGTAGGGTGATAGTTAAGATTTCAGCAGAGGTCAGGTAAGCTAGCGCTGCAGGATAACTTGCTTGCTTGCTTGAGTGACTATATACTTTCCATAGCTTAACTATAGCGCTATAATAAACGATTAACTATAGCGTTTTTCACTTAGGTTCGGTACATTTTTATAGAAAGCAGGGAGCAGAGAGCAGGGAACACTGATAGGAATTATTTGAGCAAGGACTTTACTTAATCTAGCCAATCATTGAAAATAATAAGTTAGGATTAGAAATTAACCTATTTTATTCAGGTTTAGGGTATTGCTTTGACAAGGATGCGATCGCTAGCCAACGCCCTTCGGGCTAATCGCAACTGCCTTTGTTAGTACTTTTCTGTCAAAAAGCGAAGCATTAGTTTTTGTACTTAATTTTGGGACTTAAGAGTAATTATCTCTGATTATCTTATATTTTATTGACAATCAAATATTCCTGCTCTTAGAATTGCGAATGGCGCAGGACTTCTTGACCCGAACTCCACTCTTTTCCAAAGTGCGATCGCCTTTGGCGCGGCTGAGGCCTTTGGCCACGCTTCGCGAACGCCGATCGGGCAGGAAACCTGAGTATTCCTGAATTTCCGGGAACCAGAAGCCAGAAGGAGACCCTATGGTTCAGTCTTTCGAGTGCTCAATCCAAATTGACCCGGCCTTAAGGGGATAGCAGACTTGAGGGTCTCCATAATCTCGACCGTCCTGTCCCTTTAACATCAGGCCAAAATTCGGAAAATCAATAATTCAAACATCATGCTAAATACACCATTCAACCGCTTCAAGCCAGCTGCTCTTCCCTTGAAGAAAGCACTCTCAAGACTGGCACTAGGTCTGGCCACCCTGCTCTTTGCCGCAGTCGCAGTATTCTGTGCCACAGCTCCCACGGCTTTAGCCGCAACGGTAGAACCATTGCATGGAATAAACATCACTGAAAAAGGTGTCGCGATCCTAGTGACGAGCAACGGCTGCACGCAGAAAGAGGACTTCACAACCATATTGGCAAAATCCCAGCCTCCCATTGCTACCTTCATCCGCCTGAAACCGGATTTTTGTAAAGGTGTTTCCCGTCCCGTCACGATTCAGTTCTCGCTGTCGGAAGTGGGAGCGAAAGAGTTTAAAGTGGCCAATCTGTTTGTACCCAGCCCCAGATTTTAGCGGCGGAAGTTCTGAAAACAGGACTCTAAGTCGAAAAAAATGTCACAAACTGCCTGGTGAGATCGTTTTAGTTATAGAGGGAAATAGCTAACTTTGGGGTAGGTGAGTGTCACCAAGACGAGTTAAACCTTGTTTAACTCTTACCCTATGGTCTCAATTTAATAATTCCCCTGAAATTCCTCCCGATGCTGACGTTACGGTAGAGCGCGGGAGGAATTTTTGATCTTGATCTCAGTTATAATAAATATTAAAAACCCTAAGTTATTTCCAATTGCCCATCTGTCTATGCCAGCCAAGGATATTTTTCACAACACCGTCCGGTTAGCCCTAAGCAGGTGCACAAAATTAATTACACATTTCCCAAAACTCAAAGTCTTACGATGTAAGGGTTACAGAGATTGGTAGTAGGAAATTAATTTTGTTTAGGTGCTTAGAAAAAGATGGCTGGGTGATCACCAAAGATCCTCTATACATCAAAGTTGGCGGATCGGAAATGTATATAGACTTAGCAGCCGAACAATTAATTGCAGCTCAGAAAGATGATCAAAGCATAGCGGTAGAAATCAAAAGTTTTTTACAAGAATCAGAAATGTCAGAGTTTCATGTCGCCCTTGGTCAATGTCTTGATGCAGTCGCTCATGGGGGAAACCCCCAAGACCGCGCTGCATCGCTTCCTAAACTATCGATTAGCATTAAAGCAAACATCACCTAATTTTGTTTTATACTTAGCCGTTCCTACCGATACATACAATACGTTTTTCCGTCGCCCCTTTATTCAGGATGCTCTTGAAGAGTATCAGCTAAAATTGCTAATTTTTGACCCTAAGACAGAGGAGATATCATCATGGAAAGCTTGAACTATCATGAATTGGTCCAAAAAATCCTGAAAACCCACGCTATCAACCTTAACGATGATCAGACAGAAGTTCAAATGATTTTTGATAGTGAGCGCAATCATTATTTAGTTATGCTAGTGGGCTGGTATGACCAACGACGGGAATATGGAAGCTTAATTCATATTGATATAAAAGATAACAAAATTTGGATTCAGAGTGATGGCACTGAAGTGGGAGTAGCTAACGAGTTAGTTGAAGCAGGAGTTCCCCAACAGGATATAGTTTTAGGATTTAAATCTCCCTTCAAAAGGCAATTTACTGCATATGCTCACCAGTAAGCTGGTCTTGATTTAAATTATATTGTTGTGACAGTTCTGTAGGGTGGCCAAGTTTAGTAGGGTGGGCAAAAAGTAATAGAGTTTTGTCATTAAGCTGATCGGCGATAAATTTTTGCCCACCCTACCATTATAGCTTCAATCCAATAGCCAACTAAACAAATCTCCCACAGTAATGCTTAACTCCCTAGCAAAGGATGGAACAGGAAGTTGCTCGGATGATTGATCAAACACTTCGATTTGCTGTTTTCGACGATAAACGAAAACGGTTTGCTCTTCTGGATCAATCAACCAGCCCATTGCCGTACCATAGGTTAAACAATGGAGAATATTCTTTGTCAGCTTAGTTTGACTTTGGTCAGGTGAAAGAATCTCAATTGTCCAATCAGGCGCTGCCTGGAAAACATTGGCAATTTCGCCATTGTCATCACGAGGAATTCTCTGGGAAACAAACACAGATACATCCGGAACGGTTGAGCGTCCACCAAAAGTACACCGAAGTTCTGGAAAAGCACGAGCAATTCGTTCTTGCTTCACCACTAGATTAATAGCAGTCACCAATTCCCCTTGAATTGTGCTGTGTTTTCCTTGTGGCATTGGTTTCTGAATAATTTTTCCATCAATGTACTCACTAGCAGGTTTAGTTTATGGTAGTGTTATAAACGCTTCCAATGACACTAGTTTAGATTTTTGTTCTGGATAGTTTTGAGTAATCATTGCTAATGGCAAAAAACTCGATGTAATTCCTATCTATAGTCTATTAAATTTTCAGTTACAACGTTTTTAATAACTATGATGTACACAGTATTCTTTCCCTATTCCCTATTTACTGCTCCCTGCTCCCTGCTCCCTGCTCCCTGCTCCCTGCTCCCTAAAAAATGTACCTGACCTAATTAACAAGCGCTATATCCTTAAGCAATTAACCAGGGCAACCATATTGCTAAACTCAGCAAGCTGATAAATAAAACTGGCATGGTAAGAATAAAAGTTAAGCGAATATAATAAACCCAACTGAGTTGGAGTCCTCTAAAAGCCAAGACATTAAACCAAAGTAGAGTTGATAGACTGCCTAAGGGAGTAATTTTTGCTCCTAAGTTGCACCCAATTAAATTACCGTATATCATCACTTCTTTTAGAGCTGGATCAATATCCGTAATGCTTTCAATTGCCGTAGCATTCAGCAGTAATGTTGGGAAGTTGTTGAGTACGCTAGCAAGAAATGTGGCTAGGAAACCACTACCACTAGCTGCTAAAGTGAGTCCCCAATTAGAAAGGATTTCCAACCGCTGGCTCAACAGAGCAGTTATGCCCAGATTGTCCAAACCGATGCCGAATAGAAACAGCACTAGGATAAGTAAAATAATTCGCCATGGCAGTTGACCTACTAGCTGTAAGATATAGCTAAGTGTACTAGTCCGACCGTTAAAGGAACGTGCTGCTAATGCGACCATCACTAAAGCTGCCATAGCAGCAATCCAGGCAATGGGGAAATTTAGGACTTTTGCGAACAAGTAACCAATTAAGAGTAGTCCTAAAATAGGAAAACTCAATTTAAAGATTAAGGAATCTCGAATCGCACGATTAGGTGGTGGTAGACGGGCAAGGTTATAGGTCAGGGGGATTTCGGGTTCAAAATAAAACCAGAGAATGATGATACTAGTGGCTATTGTGGCAACGGTTACGGGCAACATCACCATCACATAGCGCAACCAGGAAATCTGTAAATAGTCAACATAAATCAGATTTACTGGATTACTCATCGGCAGTAGCAAGCTAGCAGCATCGGTAATAAAACCACTAGTAAATACAAATGCTAGAGTAGCTTTGGCACTAAAGCCAAGCAGCAGCAAAATTTCCATGACAGCAGCTGTCCAGACTATGGTCGTGGCCACGTTAGTAAACACATTGCTCAATAACATCCCGACTAGGATCACTAAGGAGAAAAGCAAATGGCCACGACCACATCCCCAATTAGCTATGTGAAGCGCTAACCACCGAAACCAACCTGCTTGACCTAAACTTAGGGCAAGACTAATTAGAGCAATGAGGGTGAAAGTGGCGTTTCCAACTCTCGCCCAGACTATGGGAATATGGTGCAATAGCAAAGGGAACAGGGAGTAGGGAGTAGGGAGTAGGGAGTAGGGAACAAAAATTATCACAATTCCTACACGGATCCCTAAATAACTAATAACTAATGACTGGTAATCCTATGCTAGGCATAAGTGATGATTTTATGGTACTATCAACCGTCAAGGGTCAAATGTAAACAAAATCTAAACCATTAAGTAAAATGAACTCTTAGGTCACAAATAGTGTTATATTCCTTAAGTTAAAAATAAAACCACTAGATATAGCGTGACCTCTGCCAGAGTCTTCCCCAAACCCATGAACCATATCCAGGAGTGGACAGCTAGTAGTGTTGATGAACAGCTGACTCGCCTCAATGTAAGGTCTCTCGAAGGCTCTAGCCCATTTGAGTATCTCTTCTATTCCGACTCCCTGCCCAGACGCAATGATGGTCGATTGCTAAACTCGATTCTGAAACGCTATCAACACCTCGAACAAGGGGGATGGTGGTGTTCTGGTATTGACTTGCTTACTGGTCAGGAGGATATTTGGGGCTGTTTCAAACCCAGCCAACCCCGTCAGAGTGGGGAAACTAGGAAGCTAATAAAATATGAACATCCCCCCAAAACCCCCACAGGCTTGTTTGCTCTGCGAGTACCTTTCCACCTGTGGCAACGGATTGCTGAACGCAATGATTTTACTATTCTCCCCACAGAGCTTGACCACAATCAACCGGATCTAGGGTTTTGGCAGTGGCTAATCTCTCACCCCTCGATTCCGTTGTGTATTACTGAGGGGGCTAAGAAAGCTGGAGCTTTACTGACTGCTGGTTACGCTGCGATCGCATTACCAGGAATTAATGGTGGGTATCGAATCCGTAGGGATGCCCAGGGAAATCGGATTGGCAAGTCTGACTTGATTCCCCAACTACGGAAACTAGCGACTCCGGACCGACCGATTTACATAGTCTTTGACCAAGACTCGAAACCGAATACGATCAAAGCTGTCAATGCTGCCATTCGTAGAATGGGATATCTGCTCAATCAAGCAGGTTGCCCTGTGAAGGTAATAACTTGGGATGCCCAGCTAGGCAAAGGGGTAGATGATTTAATTGCTGATCAAGGTCAGAAGACCTTTGAGCAAGTTTACCAACGAGCACTCCCCCTGGATACTTGGAAAGCTAAATCCCTAACCCAGCTCACCTATCGAGCTAACCTTAAAGTAAATTGCCGCTATCTCGAAGAACTTCCGATTCCGGATACAGCCCAACTGATTGGGATTAAATCCCCTAAGGGTACTGGAAAAACCCAACTACTAGAAAAAATTGTCTCTCAAGCCCTAGCCCGAAACCAATGGGTTTTGGTGCTTGGTCATCGGGTGCGATTAGTAGAAGCATTGTGTCAACGCTTTGGCATCAAGTATATAACTGAGGTCAGGGATGACCAGAAGGAAGGGGTGTTAGGTTATGGTTTATGTCTCGACTCCTTGCATGGTAATTCTCAGGCTCGCTTCAATGCCGCTAACTGGTCTGATGGGGTAGTAATTATCGATGAAGTGGAGCAAGTGCTCTGGCATGGATTGAACTCTAGCACCTGTCAGAGTAATCGGGTTGCTATTCTCAAATCCCTGAAAACCCTAATCCAGAATGTCTTGGGGGGGTCTGGTCAAGTTTATATTGCGGATGCGGACTTGAGTGATATATCGATAGATTACTTACTGACCTTGTCTGGCGTTGACCTGGAACCCTTCATCATTGAGAATGACTGGAAACCGAACAATGACGGGTCCTGGCAAGTTCATAACTATACCGATAGCACACCAAAAAGACTAGTGCGAGAGCTAGAAGCACACATTGCTCAAGGAGGCAAACCCTTTGTGTGTCTTTCGGCTCAAAAACCGAAGAGCCAATGGGGTACTTGCACTCTAGAAGCTTACCTAAAAAAGCAATTTCCCGACCTCCGGATATTGCGCATTGATTCGGAATCCCTTGGTGAAACTAGTCATCCAGCCATGGGGTGTATCAATAACCTCAACAATGTTTTAGGGAAGTATGACATTGTATTAGCTAGTCCTGCTATTGAAACAGGTGTGAGTATTGATCTGCGGGGACACTTTACCTCTGTGTGGTGTATTGCCCAAGGGGTGCAAGGAGAAAATAGTGTCAGACAAACCTTAGGGCGAATCCGAGAAAATCTACCCCGCTTCATCTGGGTAGCCCCTTATGGCTTTAATCACGTCGGTAATGGCTCCACGTCTCTATCCTCACTACTGGCATCTGGACAGCGTTTGACCCAAATGAATATTCGGTTGCTACAACAATCGGATTTCGATGCTGTGGATGATTTAGATACGGGCTTTCAAGCAGAATCCTTGATGTGCTGGGCTAAAATGGCTGTCCGATTCAATGCCGCCATGGTGAACTATCGGGAATCCGTGCTAGCAGGATTGCGTGCTGAAGGTCATCTAGTGATGGATGTTTCCCCAGCTAGTTCCACTAAAGCTGGGAAAAAGAAGTCTAAGGGTTCACCCCAAGCGGAAGAGTTGGGAGCACAGAATGCTCTGATGGCAGCGATTACTGCAGTTAGAGACCAAAACTATCAGGCTGAGTGTAATGCGATCGCATTTAGTCAAGACTTCAGTGATAGCCAATATCAAACGATTAGCAAACGCCTAGTCAAAAAACCATCCGAACGTCGCTCACTACGGAAGTACAATTTACAGCAGCGTTATCGGATCCCAGTCACACCAGAACTGGTACTCAAAGATGACCAAGGCTGGTATCAGCAGCTACGGCTCCATTATTTTCTTACCATCGGTCGGCAACATCTGGCAGAACGGGATGCTAAGGTAGCGCGACTATTAATTGAGCAAGGTCAAGGGAGTATATTTCTACCGGATTTCAATCGTGCTGTGCTAGGAGCAATGATTGGTACCATGAAGGTTTTGGGGATACCAATTCTATTAGAGAATCTCGAACGAGAACTCAAAAATACTGATCAGGACTTGCAGGAGATGGCTGCGATCGCATTAGCAAACCGTTGTGCTATCAAAACCATCACCGGAATAGGACTAGCTAAGAAAGCAACTCCGATTGTTATTATCAGGCGCTTCTTAGATAAAATTGGCTATGGCTTGCAGTGTATTCGTTATCAGAGCCAAGGGAAAAAGCGGTTCAGAGTTTATCAGCTAGTTAGTCCAGAAGATGGTCGCATGGAAGTGTTCCAGAGGTGGTTAGCTAGTGATGGTCAGAGGTTAGGTACTAGTGAAATTTGGCTGGATAATGATTTGTCCCCTAGGTCGGGTAACACTCAGTCAGTGGATTCAGACAACAGTAATTATGTTCAGTTGTGTTTGAATGTTTAGTCTTAATTTTTAGTCTTAATTTTTAGTCTTACGTGGAGGGTGGGGGAAGCTATAATCCCCCACCCTCTAACATTTACCCTAAGAAAGTATCACTAGCTGATAGTGAACTTTGTGCACAACTTAGTTCTTTTTCTCTATGGTAATCTTAAACCCAAGCTTCTCCTCGATTGCTCTGAGCTCACTAATCGCTGGCCACATATTTTTGATATCGTTTTGCCAGAGCAGCAAATCCATTTCTTCCTGTGTCAGTTCTGCTTCACCAAACAGCTCACCCAACCATTCAAATAGACCATCTATACTAAGATCTTCCGGTGGAGTTACCCGATTCAATGTCCGCTGCCCAGGGGTCGCCAATGCCATCTTCAGCAAGTCGTAGAGCGTGCCTTCAGAGGACAGAAATAAACACAAGAGCATCAATATCTGTATTTGCCGAATTTCATCCCTGTCACCACCTTTATCTTTATCTTCTCTATATTCTTTAGGATTATGCTTGATCTTGACCATAGTGTCTTCGAGTAGTTTTTTTTAGTAATGTGTTCGAGTCTGCTTTATAGAACTTATCAAAACTGATTTTTTAGTCAAACTAGATCAGTTTGGAAGTCAGCTGTTTCAAGTCCACAGGGAGAAATTTGGGGGTAGCCCACCCTAAAACAGCAAAGCCAAAAGTTTTATAGCGTTTCTAGGACTCATGAGGTACACAGGATTGTTTCACTCTTTGCTCTTGGCTCTTTTATAATCTGTGCTCCCTGCTCCCTACTCCCTGCTCCCTAAAACCTAGATATTTGTACCTCACAAGTTGTAGAATTGCTATATCTGAATTCCTTTACAGAACAAAGGTTAGCACGAACAAGGATGCTAAGACCGAATCCGCATCAGATGTTTGATGGCCTCAACATTGTCCTTCATCCGGGAATCCTCAAAAATTTGGTTGAGAAAGTCTTCGGTTGTATCAACAGCTAGAGTTCGCGCCGTAGAAAATCCGGAGCGGGTTTCATCGTCTTTGTTGATTCCTGAGGGACATATAATCGGGACACCATGACGACACTTTTCTGGGGGAACACCACAGGCAAAATTATCAGAGAGGATGAAATATCCAGAGGTTAACTGCTTTAAGCCCTCACCACCGAGAGTCCCCGGATCATTAGGACAGGTTGGGGTGTCTTTGTCTGCTCCAGAGAAAATTTGGCGTCCGATGTTGGTGTTAATGCTGCTGTTACCGAGTTCCACCCAATTGCTGTGAGCATAGAAGTCCTGAACAGTATGCAATGCTGTACCGAGGTTGTTACGGGCCGAAGTGGGGTACACAGGTTCTACGGTCACTTTGGTAATGACTTTTTCTTTGAGATCCATAACTCGTTCACTACCCCCTGGAAAGTCTTCGCCATCGAAATGAATCTCAGTATTGAACTGTTTGGATATATCGTCAGAGTCCTTATTCGCTTTTACAATTTTGTCGATCGCATCATCGGTAAATTTGAAGGATTCACCACCAGCCATCACTTGGAAATCAGCAAATACCTCTCTGGTGATTGCCTCATGGATTGGAACCTTGAAAGCTAAAGCTGGAGATGGCATCCCTAACAGTAGCACTACTCCTAGCAACCATGCCAATATAATTTTATAGTTGAATTTGCTTGATAACATATTTTTTTTATATCATTTTTTTGATATCAGTTTGCTATCAATTTTACCTTAGGCTTCAGTAACTTATTCATCCATTGATCAGAAACGTTAAAGCCAAAACTCCAGCGGTTCGCTTGGGTGTTATTAACAATACAATGCCAAAGCAACTTGTGTGGCTCGCTTTCGATCTTGAAGAATCTAACCACTTTCGGCTTCTCCTCAATTGTTACTAACTCCTTGGTTTCGGGATTCATGTAGCGGAAAAATGGTTTGCCATCCCCATTGAATTCACAGCGATCAAAATCAACCAAATACATCCGCCAACCTGGCTGAGTTTCGTTCGTGTGCCACATCCGATAAGCATTCGGCGGATACCATAAGCTTCCTGAAAACCTAATTTCAGCTCCAAAGAAATTTTCCAGGAGTTCGATTAACTTTACTTTCGTCCTAAAATAATCATCGTAAAGGGAATGGTCAACATACCGATCCAGATTAATTAAGTGGAACTGACTCCAGGCATATTCAGGCTGGGGTGAAACAACACCTAGATCCACGTAGGAGCGCAATGATTCAAGATACCGCTGTTGGAATTCTGGGGCAGTTGGGGAAACATCGGCAAATTGTAAATCTGCTTCCCGAAAACTCTTTTCATACAGCCCTATATCCACGGTATCTGGCTTAATTTTGAGCTTCTCAACCTCCTCAGCAATTTCCTTAAACCCTGGAATCTCGGAAAAATTAAACTCGTAGTGATAAGCGTGGGGGAACCCTTTATCAGAAGTAGACTGAGTACAATCAATGGCAATCAGAGGTTTGTCACTCTTGGGAACATAAGAAGCATTTGCTGCTGCTATGTCTTTTTTGGTAAAACAATAACCGTGCTTTGCACCAAGTTTAACCAGCTCTTCTTCCCTTGTGATGGCCTTAATTTGCTGTCTCAATGCTTCTGTATTTTCAAGAGCTTCATAAAACTTAAAAACCGCTTCTTTTGACATAGCTTTTTCAATCAGTTAAACCAACAAAATTACAACCACGACAATGATAATCCCAGAGTCTACCTTCACCGACACAAGCTTTCCCCTCAATCTAGGTCTATCGGCTTATGCTGATGGAGGCGGATCGAGCATCAGAGGGGAAGGGACTCGCTCCGGATAGGCTAGCCGCAAAAAGTGCATTCCGATTCCAGCGATTCCAAGCATTAGATCGGGAAAGAGATCCTTAGTCGTAGAACCACAGAGCCACGTACGAGCTTTCTCAAACCGACGCCATTGGGCCTGAGCTTGGACGTTAGCCTCCATCTGCAAATAAGGTGTGTCCCTCAGTTGAGAAAACCGCAGCAATAGCTCAGCATTGCCGGATCTGCCATGACATAGGGAATCATTACCGAGCTTGTCAAAATTCCGCAAAGTAGCATTGAGAGCTGCGTAAGCCTCGCGCAGAATATCTTCGTCATTTTTCCCTAAAGCTGCCCAACTGGCAATACGGCTCAAACCAATTCCCGTCGCCCCGTTGCACCAAGCATTGGCAAAATGGGGTTCGTTTCTGTCAGCTACCATGATCGATTTGCGCAGGTCATACCAATCCTTCTGCTCCCGATCAAAGTGAGTCGCTTCATAGGCAAAGCATTGACGACCAGCCTGAATGTACTCTTGCTTGTCAAGATCACACCCGAGCAAAATTAGTGCCCACCCTGGACCACTCGAACCGTGGGAAAAACCGGTCAGATTCTGCTGGTTTAGATCCGGTCGCCCACCCTCCCAACTTAGGGTGTCCCCCTGGCGAGTTGCCCCTTGGAGCAAATATTGAGCAGACTGCACAGCACAATCTATGGCACTATCTCTCCCTTGGCCAGAAACAGTCTTTGCCAACCCCAGCATGACAGGAATCACCCCCGTGACTCCGAGCAAAAGGTCAAAGTATTTGTCTTGAGGAATCCGTGGCATCAGTTCGTGAGTCAACTCTACTGCCCGCTCCAGCAATTCTGGTCTGTCCCATAGCTGAGCCAGGTGGGTTAACAGGTAAATCAATCCAGCTGTTCCCTGGTACGCCCCAACGAAGGGTGAACTAGGGTGCTCCATGGCGTGCTTGAAGGCTCGCTCTGCTGCTTGACGAAATTCTGGCTGGGGGTGAAGGGCATCGAGATAAGCCAAAAATAGGCAAATCCCCGCTGAACCCGCGTAAATATCTGGCCCGACATCTACCACACGTTTTCCAGTAGCTGTATAGTCGCAGGTTTGCCATGGAGCCTTACTTGGATCGGGATCGAGCAATTCCCACAACTGCCAAGCAATTTGCTGGGCGTAATTAACCGCTGAAGCGATAAAGTAGGGACTATTGAGTTCCTCTGTGGATAGGCTACTGTAGATGTACTGGTTCTGCCGGATTCGGTTCTCCTCAGATAATTTTTTAATGCGTTTGACTGCATTGTCCAATGGGGAAATCGCGATCGCATCTGGCAGGGATTGTTGGTAATTGTGGATTAAATCTAGATAGCCAGTTGCCTTAGCTGAGAAGATGGGGATATCCAATTGCCACAGGGATGCTAGTTCTAGCTCAGCCAGTTTCCCTTGATTGTCCCACGGTCGTTGATGCTCTTTTAAGGTGTTGAACAGCAAATCCACTTCTAGGGGTTCGGCAAGACATTTGGGATGGCGAGCGGCGATGATTAACTTGGCATAGGCTTGGGTTCCCCAATTAATGAAGCGCACTAATGAGGGAGAAAATAAGTCTTGGAGGGACGTTGCGGCTTTAGTGGGGTTTTCTCGAAACCAGTTATAAACTCGGTTAAATCCCTCAACAATGGCATCTTTGTACTGCTGTGGCTGTACCAGCTGACCTTGGTAATAGATGCGATTGGTTCCTTCGAATTCGACCCGAATTCCCGATTGATATTCAACACCCAGGGCTAATGACATCTTAGCCTCGTTCACTTTAGGAACTTGATGGGGTATTTCGTAGGAGTCGCCGCCCCTAGACCCGCTCAATTTCATTTCATTTTTATCCTCCGGGTCTGGCCATTCCAGCAAACCCGTCTTGAAAACTGAATCGAGGACTGTACCGGGCAATTTGTCCATGCCAAGGGGCAACACTTCCAAAACCGTTTCGCAGTCGCAAATAAACCCATACCCATCAGCAACTAGGACGTTTTCAAAATGCAGATCCCCTCCCCCTAGGATGTAGAAAATGCTGAGAAATCCCCCGATTTGCTGATAAAATCCTTCAGCAGAAGCTTGGCTTTGGACATGGTTTTTACCAGAAGCAATAAACTCTGCATAACCATAGCCATCTCGACAGAGTACTCCATAGCTGGCAAAGTCAACCACCTTATCCCTAGTCAATGTTTCTAGGAGCCCTTGCATCGCTGCTTCAGATTGAATACATCGAGGCTTATAAACAATTGTTGCTGGCTCAGAGTTAATCAGCTCCAGTTCCACTATCACTACGCTCTTGCCGCCAGCATGGTAATCCGAGTTGCCTAACTTAAAGGATTTGACTTGGGTTATGGGTTTCCCGGAGAAGAACGTCCCGCTGATTTCCTCGCAATCCCTAGCCAAACGCTGAATCACTTCCTCACCAAAATCACACAAGAAACCAGTTACCTGAGCTAACCAACGTGCTAGTACAGGAAACTGAAAATAAAAGCGGTGATAACTCCAACCGTCTTGAAACGTCTGTTCCAGGTAGGCCAGATAAGCCTCTGGATCATCGGCTGATTTGGCGATCTTATTCTGAAGACAATAGACATTAATATTGGCTTCAACCGTCCAGGTTAAAGCCAGCTCAAAGCGATTGAGCAGGTGAAGTTGAAGGTCACTGACGACTTGCTTTGAGATCACCTTAAGCTGATCACATAAAGGTTGCAATCTCTGGTGCAACAGCCGTAGAAATGGTTCGCAGGCTATGGCCAATTTTCCGTGGTAGATATCGGGTTCGTACCAGGAACTCCCTAAAAAATCCCCTTTTGGTAAATCCAAGGTCGCGATCGCAGCGCGGTAGGTTTCTAGCCACTGACGGTGAGGTTTGACGAACTCCAATCGGTCTGCTTCCGACAACTCGCCCCAGTTTCGTTCGTATAATTTATAGTCCGTTAATAGTTTTTGTAGGTCTTCAATAATCGATTGACTGACTTTTCCTTCTTGCTCATAGGAATCCTTTAGCACCTGCACAGCCAACTTGCCAGCCAGTTTTTTGATGTTCCAGCTATCCAACGGTTCAAGCTGGTTGGTAAATCTAGCTTTCTCCTGGCCTTGAGCCAGTCGTTCAACAATGAGAGTTCGCTCAGCCAAATTACTAGCTCGGCAAGCCAGTTCCTCCAGCACAGAATCGTCAACCATAACCCCGAATAATAAACACTTAACAACGGAGCCTGGCATGATATCTGATCTTAAACAATCCGATGTCATGCCAGCTCCTAGACAGGTACCTAGCCTATTGGATTAGAAACGGTTACAACCTACTTGGTTGTTCCATCACAAATTGCGGTGATAGGACCGGAGCTGCAGGTGGATTCACAACTAGCAGCGATATCAAACTCCCCTAAGGAAGCATTTAACAACTCGACGAAAGCATGATCTTGCTTCTCAACAGATTCAGGCAGGGTAGTGGTAGCTGAGAGTCCAAAAGCTTCTGGGTTATTTTGAACTTCGCTACGGAACTCAGCTTTCTAGCAAAAGGAGCCTCACATCTCAATGGGTAGCATGAGTGTGAGAGGAATTTTGCACAGAGTCTTTCGGGAGTGGGAGACGAGCTATAAAACTTCTGAGCAACTCTGAGTAAGTCATTCCTCTCCTGTCGGCCTCTTCCTGTAACTGCCTTTTTTCAAATTCGGTAACTCTAACTACCAGCTTTTGATTTTTCATTATGGATTGACAATTGTCGCCACGACTGCTATATTAATAATAGGTCGAGAAACAGGAACTGACAACAATGAGAACAGCGTATCAATATCGGTTAAGGCTATCAAAATCACAGGAAGTAGAAATAGAAAGATGGCTTGATATGCTGCGTTGTCAGTATAATTATTTGCTTGCCGATAGATTTAACTGGTACGAGCAAAATCGCTGTTCTATCAATTCCTGTCCTCTCGTCTGCTACTTACCAGTCTTAAGAGATAATCCCGACTATTTTTCTCAAAAGAAAACTTTACCTCAATTAAAAAAGGATAGGCATTGGTACAAGGCTATCCACGCTAATGTCTTACAAGATTGCGTCAAGAGAGTAGACCTGGCATTTAAGAGGTATTTGAAAGGCGACTCCAATGGCAAAAAAAGTGGCAGACCTAGATTTAAGAGCAAAAATAGCTACAAATCCTTAACTTTTTCCGCCTTCTCAAAAGAACCTATTCAAGGAAATAAATTAAATCTACCTAAATTTGGATGGGTAAAGATGGTTTATCATCGACCTATCCCAGACGGATTTAAAATCAAAACTGCTACAGTTACACGTAAAGCCGATGGATATTATGTAACATTGTCTCTACAGGATAACACTGTCCCTAAAGTGATTCCACTAGAGCAAGTATCAAAACCTATTGGCATAGACATGGGTCTTAAATCATTTTTGATCAAGTCCGATGGTTCGGAGGTACCAATTCCTCAATACTATCGAAAAGCTCAAAAGCGACTAAAAAAGATCCAGAAAGCTGTCACTAGATCCAAAAAAGGCAGTAACAACAGAAAAAAGGCTGTCACTAAACTAGGGAAAGCTCACAAGAATGTAGCTGACACCCGAAAAGATTTTCATTTTAAAACTGCCAAAAATTTATTAGATAATCATGATCTAGTTGCTCACGAGAAGTTGAACATAAAAGGTTTGGCTAAAACTAAAATGGCCAAATCTGTATTGGATGCTGGTTGGGGTCAATTTCTGTCTATCTTATCAACCAAAGCCGAAAATGCTGGGTTGCTCACGGTTGCAGTAAATCCTCGAAATACTAGCCAAAACTGCTCTAATTGCGGAACAAAAGTACCTAAAAAATTAAAAGACCGCATTCATTCTTGCCCTCATTGTGGATACACGGAAGACCGGGACGTTAATGCGGCAAAAAATATATTGAAGTTGGCGGTGGGGCATCCCGTCCGAAGTAAAGCTTATCGAGTATCCGAACCAATAGGTGGAGTTGGTAAGAAGCCTACACTGAACCTGTCAAGGTCAGTGTAGGAGTATGTCACCGTCAATAGATGCCTGGTGCAGTACCTTTTCTAGGGTAGCAGTTGACATGATATTGCTCCTTTGTGCCCCCAATGGGCAGTAAGATTTACCACATAGAAGTCTAGCATAGATAAATCAGTGTAGTGATTATAGTCATTAGTATTGTAATCATTCTCAACTTTTGTGTTGAGAATTATATAGCTTGCTATTTTTTGTAATAACTAATACATTTTTTTCTATTTAAAATCTATCTATATAGTGTAGAGAGCAGTTCAGTCTTAACCGACTCAGTCATCCCCGCTACGGGGACAATCTGAGTTGATATTTTCTTTGTTGCTCTTACTGTTTTGGGCTTGGGCATTGTCAGGTCTGAATCTTATATTCTATATATACTCTAGCGCTAGCTAAATGTCCATGTCGGATTTGTACCGATAAATCCCGATTTATCCCAACTTTAAAGGGTCTAATTGCGAGGCTAATCGATATTCAGCGACAGCAAATCTGGGTTTGGGAAAACCAGGAACTACCACTGGTGTTTGCCGGAACTGACATACTCCCCACCCTTGACACTATCTCAGACTTTACAGTAGACGCAATAATTGGAATGACCCGACAGCGATAAGGTAAGTATTCTGCTATCAGGTATCAGCAATTGCCTAAGGGAACAGCGGATCTGGGAACAGGGAGTAGGGAGTAGGGAGTAGGGAAAAGGGAACAAAAATTCTCACAATTCCTACACGGATTGGTATATCAGCTTTAGAACAGTGCGTACGCGTAGCGTGGCCAAAGGCCAATCGCCGATCTTGTCGGGTGGGCAAATGGACATGATTCTTTATCAAATTGCCTTCCGTACAGAATTTGCCCACCCTACCGAACCGAATGCGTTCGCGTAGCGTGGCCTACGGCCAATCGCACTGAAGTAAAGGAGCTGATAAAGTAGGGTGGGCAAATGGACATGATTTATGATGAAATTGCCTTCCGTACAGAATTTGCCCACCCGAGCCTACGGAATGCGTTCGCGTAGCGTGGCCTACGGCCAATCGCACTAAGCTGTGGCTATAGCGTGGGAATTCCCGCCGAGCTAGTTAATTTGATATATTGCCCACCCAAAGCCTCTCTTTGGGAACAGTAGTAGGGTGGGCAAATGGACATGATTGGTGATCAATTGGTATTACTAGGATAATTTGCCCACCCTACACTAGTAGCGTACGCACTGGTCGGGGTTAGGGGTGGGTCCCGATTCCCGATTCCCGATTCCCCATTCCCCATTCCCCATTCCCCATTCCCCATTCCCCATTCCCCATTCCCCATTACCTATTACCTATTACCTATCTCCAAAGTAAAAAACCTACCCCTGAAAGCCCCGCGCCCCCGCTCCAAACTCTTCCCCTGTTCCCTGTTAAACACTTCTGATGACTTGGATTATTACACAGATACAAAAACTCTGGAATGCCATCTCTAAGGTGTTTACCGCCAAGCTATTTGAATTTGGTGACCAAGCCTTTTCTCTGAGCTTCTTAGGCAAATTCCTGTTTTTATGTATCATCGCTATTATTATTTCCCGTACCATCAAGACCCTGATTAAACATTGGTTACTGAGCCGTTTCAGGATGGATCGGGGTACTCGCGAAGCCCTCGCTTCTATTATCGGTTACATTCTCACCATCTTAGGGTTTTTAATTGTTCTGCAAACGTCGGGGATTAACCTAAGTTCTTTAGCCATCTTTGCTGGTGCTCTCGGTATTGGCTTTGGAATTGGACTACAAGATCTAGCTAGCAATTTTATCAGTGGTCTGACTATCCTGCTAGATCAACCGATTAAAGTAGGAGATTATATAGAAATTGATAATCTGTCAGGAACTGTAGAAAAAATATCGATTCGCTCTACAGTAGTACGAACCATCCACAACGTTTGTGTGATTATTCCGAATAACAGTTTTGTCCAAAATAATGTCATTAACTGGAGCTACCAAGACCCTACAAGTCGTCTCCAAATTCCAATCAACTTTCCCGATGAAATGGAGCCCCTTGTGATCACAGAGGTGCTGTTAGCTGCTGCTCGCCAAGAACCTGGAGTTTTATCCTCTCCCTCTCCCCAGGTTTGGTTCAAGGGCTATGGAGAGGAAGGAATGGATTTTGAGCTTTTGGTTTGGATCAATCAACCAGCAGAGATCCAAGCAATTAAAAGTGCTTTGTATTATCTGATTGATACTGAAATGCGATCGCGCCACATCGAACCCGGCCACCCTGAGCGAAACTTGCGTATTCACAATCCAGAAGCCTTAGTCTCCCTGTTTCGACAATTACAAACTCCTGGGGTGACTAATGGCTCCTCCTCAATGCACAACCAATCCGCAACAGACAAACCCAAACCCGAGTCTGAATCCCCTAAAACCTGGATGCTGGCAGATCTATTGCGGCAAGTAAGTTATTTTGAAAACTGTAGCGATCTGGAACTGCGACATATCATAGAGGAGGGCTATCGGAAAACTCTCCCAGCTGACGAAACCATCTGTCGGGAAAACGATCCAGGGGACTCATTTTATATTATCCTATCTGGAACAGTGGAAGTGTTCGTGGAATCCATTGGAAAACGAGTCGCTACCCGTAAGTCTGGGGAGTTTATCGGGGAGATGTCTCTGCTGATGGGTACTCCCCGTACTGCTACTCTTCGTACCCTAGAAGAAACGATGCTGTTTGTGGTGGATCGAGACAATTTACAAAGTCTATTGGCTAAGCACGAAGAATTAGCTGACCGAATTTCTGAAGAATTATCCAAACGTCAAGAGACATTGGAACGCTTAGGAATAACCGTCAGTTCCACAGAGGAAGACGAAACTCCTTTCGCCGAGATTCGCAAACGTATTCAATCAATTTTTGGTATTTAAAAGCGATAGTTATCATGAATCAACGCCATCAGGATAATCAGTCTCTACCATACCCCTCAATTGATGATTTAGCTCAGCTTCCTAGCTCCTTTGTGGAAGCAGTCACTAGGGTGAAAACCTTTGCTCTGTTGGAAATGGAAAAAGAAACGGAACGAAAACAGCTTTACTATCATACTTGTGACCATGTTAAGGGAGTGCAGCGTAGGGCTGATCGGATTTTCCAAGCCATCAGACCCTATTGGGAAGCCGGTCTGGACAATGATATAGCACCAGACTATCTGAGCAGAATGAAACAGTTAATCGATCTGTGCGCCATTGCTCACGATATGGTGCAAGAGTTTCTGCCTCAAATCCAATCCTATACCTCTAGGCGGCGAGAAAGTGGTGTGAGCGAAGCCGCTACAATTACTAAGCTTTTGGATTACATCAAAAATCAGAATGAATGGATAAGTAAGCAAACTCCTAACCATCTGGCCTTGTTTACCGATTCAGATTTACAAATCATTACAGAAGCGATTAACGCTACCATTTGTTGGTATGATACTTCAGACAATACCATTTACCAACCTGACCTCTACTCTTCTGATAAAAACCTATCTCTGGTAGCTCGGATTATTGCTTTGGCTGATTTAGGCACTTTGGGCATGGAAGGAATTGAAGCATTTAACCAGGAAGGCAGTCTGCTATTTCTAGAAGAAAATCCTGATATTATTCCAAGAATTTTGAATCCCGATCTTCCCTATTATGAAACTATCGATAAACAAACGCTTTATGAAAATATTAGACAACGCCTGCTCAAAAGGACTCGCTTTCAAGTCAATTTTGCTAAGGGACGAATGGCGAGATTGGCTCGTGAACTTAAAGGGTTTACCGCCGAAGCAATTGCGGTTTTAACTCATGATGTTTTTACGTATTTGAATCCAGCCATAATTCAAGAAATTGAATTATTAACTCCTACCGCTAATGACAGCAAATTTGAGGAATTGATTGCGTTTTTCAAGCTCGATAAGTATGTGTAAAGTAGGTTAATAAATTAGGTGATATCAGCTTAAAATCAAGAGCAAAAATGCCATCAATGATAGTGTGGCAGAATCACCTAAAAACTACTAAAAACTACTATCGATGAAACGTGATCAATAATAGCTCAATAATCGGAAATATCTGTTCGGATACGCTCTAATGAACTATTCATATCTTTCAATTGTTCTTGAATTGCTAATAACTGACCTTCAAGTCTGGAAACTTTGCTAAATTGATTCTGCTCCTTGAGCACCTTATCCAACTTTTTATCCTGATCCTGCTTGAATTCATTGACACTATCAGTGATATTGCTGGTGATAATCCCAACAAACAGATTGATAGTAATCATCGCCCCCAACATCACAAAGCTCACAAAAAAAAGGACACCAATCAGGGGTGAAGCTGAGGGATTTGTGCAAAGTTCTTCTATACCATCGTAACCGTAGCGTTCGCAGCCATACATCTGAATGTACATCAAATCTGTCCAACCTTCTAGGGTTACTACTTGAAATAGAGACAAGATAGATTTGGGTAAGGAAGAAAAGTGAATCGGATCGTTGTCAGCAAATAAAAAGGTTCCGGCTACCCCATAAATATAGAACAAAATACAGAGAAGCAAAAAGACATAGCCCATGGAGGGTAGACTCTTGAGTAGAGCTCGGACGAGTATTTGTAAGCGAGGCAAAGCAGAGATTAGCCTAAATACTCTCAGCAGCCTAAGCATACGTAGCACTATAAAATATTGATTATCAATGGGCAATAATAAAGCCACAACAATGAAAAAATCAAAGAGATTCCAACCATTTTTAAAATAGCGCCATGGATTACTACCTTCAGCCCCTATCTTAATAAAAATTTCAGCAATGAAAAACCCTAATATTATATGTTCGATAAAATTGACAATAGTGCCATACTTTGCCGTAAATGATGGATAAGTTTCCAGACCTACTTTGAACTACCCCACCCGTAGCAGGGATGGGGATTCCCAGGCACACGCCTTACGGCTGTTATCTCCATGGGCGTGACTTCCCTTGGCCGTAGGCCACGCTACGCGAACGCACCGAAGGTAGCTGGGTGGGGTCAATTCCCAGTTTTTTGAGACCTCTATTCCTGATATTTACTCCGCCATTTATATCTGCATCATCGTGATACCCACATTCAGTGCAGACAAATTTTTCACCAGAGCGATTGTCTGCACTAGTGTGGTGACACTTTGGGCATTGCTGAGATGTATGTCTGGGATTGACTTTTATTACGGGTATGCCTGACTTTGCAGCCACGACCTCAACCTTTTTTACTAATTCACCCCAGGCAGCGTCAGAAATTACACGATTAAGACCTCTTTTGGCTGATTGTCCGTTGCGGACGTAACCACCATTTTCATTGGGCTTAGGCTTACAGCGAGATTTCATGCCTTTGATGTTGAGATCTTCAAACACCAGAGCATCTGCACTATCAACTAAATTTTTAGCTGTTTCCCAATGGTACGCAGATCGACTGTTGGCAATCCGCTCGTGTAACGAAGCCACTTTGTTAAATGACTTTTTGCGATTATTCGAGCCTTTTAATTTCCGACTTGCGGATCGCTGTCTTAACTTTAAACGTCTGGCTTGGCGCTTATATTTTTTGGTATTGGCTGGGTTTTGGATGGTTTTACCATCAGAAGTGCTAACAAGTTTTCTGATTCCCAAATCGCATCCTTTAACACGATTAGGTCTAATCTCATTAGCAGATTTTACTGGGAGCAGCGGAACTGATTTGTCCTCAATTTGAATACTGACAAACCAACCCCGTGACTTTCGGCGAACGGTAACAGATTTCATCGTAAAACCCTCTGGTATAGGACGGGAGTTATGAAATCGCATCCATCCTATACCTGGCAAATAGATTTTATTGCCATCTATTTTTACTTGCCCTGGGGCATATTTGAAACTCCGGTACCGAGATCGCCTTTTAGGTTTTGGATATTGGGCTTCACCTTTGAAGAACTTTGAAAATGCGGTATCCAACTGTCTCAACATTTGTTGCAGAACAGTTGAATTAATTTTATTGTACCAAGGGCGTTCTTTTTTTAGGGTGGGGAGAGTCGAACTCTGAACTTCGTAGGTACTACGCCGAGGATTATTTTGACTCTTTTTCCAGGGATAACCGATTGAAGTTGATTTATTTACCGAACAAGTTAATGGACACGCTTCCCTATGAGTTTTTAGATCGCAGTAATCTCCCATCTTTGGAGACTTGACTTGCTCATAAGACTCAGTCCTGTCTCTGAGCAAGTAGTTGTACTGAGCCAAAAGCATGGCTAACCATTGGTTCATGACAACTTCTTGCTGAGAACTTGGAATCAATTTGTAAACGTATCCCAACTGCATGGCATCGACCTCTGTTTCCGTGCTATCTTGATTATAACTTATAGAAATACAAATAACAATTACTATGGGAAGAATTGGACGACAACCTATTCATGGTGAACCCAAGGTAGCGTACACTGTTAGAACTACAGAAGAAGCCTGGGACGGATTAAAGCAGCATGGGATCGAGGCAGGTCTAAGCTTGTCAGAATATTTGGAAGCTTTAGGAAAAACTGGCGTCATGCTTAAGTAAGTGTTTGAGGGGAAAATTCATCCCCAACCTAAGAGGATGGGGTATTCTTTTCCCCTCAAGCTCCCCGATTCGATAATGCTAGCTAAGATTATTACGCTCAAAACTGTATTCTGTAATATTTCAGAATTATAAATTTTTTGGAGTGCTACCTGCATAAAAAAAATTAGATAAACAATTACCGTCGGCAACTTGTGATATTATGTCCCGATGAATACTTATCATTCTGGGTGCTTAGTCATTGGTGATTAGTAATTAGTGCTTAGCAATCACTAATTACTAAACTATAGTACCAATATCCTTAGGCAAATATTACTATACTATAGATCGCAGTTATCAATTCGGTGAGGTACAAAGTTCTGGGTTTTAGGGAGCAGGGAGCAGGGAGCAGGGAGCAGGGAGCAGGGAGCAGGGAACAGGGAACAGGGAACAGGGAACAGGGAACAGGGAACAGGGAACAGGGAACAGGGAACAGATAAAAAAAAATGTGTACCTCATAGCTATAAAAAAGGCTGTAGAGCAGTTATCAATTTAGCCCTACTCCCTACTCCCTACTCCCTACTCCCTACTCCCTACTCTCTACTCCCTACTCCCTACTCCCCTTAACCAAGATAGCTTACTTCTTGGTAAACCGCCAAACTCCATCCCAATCCTGTGGCACCCCTTGGGCCATTAACTGATTAATTCGCTCCACATATAAGGCAGCGGTCTTATCCAAAGGATTCACCATTAACACGTGATTAAAATACTCTAAAGCCTTGTAAAATCCTTGAGTGCGATAACACTCTAAACCTTGTTCAAATTCCCGTTGCGTTTTTAACTTCAATTCCCTAACTGCCTCCGTCTCACCATCCAGCACTTCGTAGATGGCAAGGGGTTCATTTCTCCCTTTAACAATTGCTCGATCTAGAAACCGAATTTGATAGTGATTTCGATTGCTCAATTTCTCTAAGGTTTGCTGGGAAATTAAGAAAGAAACCCCATAAAACTTGGTCAAGCCTTCCAAACGAGCGGTTAAGTTAACATTATCAGAAAAAGCATCCCCCTGCATTCGGAATGTTTCTCCAACCATCCCCACCATCATGTGACCATAGTGGATGCCAATCCCTACTTGAATTGGTAAATAACCCTTGGCTTCGCGCTTTTGATTGTATTGGTGGACTTTTTTGAGCTTGGCAATTCCAGCACAGACAGCATCATCAGCGCCATCAGGGAAAATTGCCATCATGCCATCCCCTAGAAATTTGACAATAAAGCCATCGTGATTGCGAATTTCAGGACTCACACGCTTAAGATAGGCATTGACGAAGTCAAAGTTTTCCTTTGGTGTCATACTCTCAGAAATGGTAGTGAAGGAGCGAATATCACTGAACATTACCGCCATTTCTTTACTAACATGGTCCCCTAATTGGACATGAATCACATTTTCCTTGTGCAGAAAATTTAGATATTCAAATGGGAAAAACCGAGCAAAGGAATTTTTTAGGGTTTCCAGAGTTTCATTGGCTTGAGTCAATTCTTGCTCACGGGCTTTTACCGTTTGAACCATTTGCCGGAAAACTCGTGCTAGTCGTCCTAACTCGTCGCTCCGAGTCGCTACTTCCTCTAGATTTTCAGGCTCAAAGGTATCATTTTCCACAGCGGCGGCTGCTACTGTGACCTTTTCTACCTGTTTTATATACTTTGACTGGCGCAGATTTTCAGCTTTAAGCTGCTCTTCAGCTTCGGTCCGTTTCAGGAAGTTCAGATAGGCTTTGGAATGGTAACGAATGCGAGCAATTAGTTCTACCCGATCTGGCAGTTTTACTAAGTAATCATTTGCTCCAAATCCAAAGGCTTTCGCTTTAATTACTGGTTCTTCTTTACTGGAGAGTACAATCAAGGGAATAGGTCGAGTCGGCGAATCCTTAGAACGCAAAAAACGCACTAACAACAAGCCATCCATCTCCGGCATGACCAAGTCTTGTAGAATGACCGTTGGTTGGTACTCTTTAGCTACTTTTAAGGTTTCAGTTGGATCCTGACAATAGCGGAAGATAATATCCTTTTCCGGAGCTAACATGCGACGGATGGCTTCGCCGATCATGGGCTGATCATCGATAAGTAGGACTTTAATCGGCTCTTGATTCACCATTTTGATTTTAATGTCCTTGTCAAGCTTTGGCTATCAATTAGATCAGGTACAGCATAGATAAATAACCTAGGGTTAGCTAATTTTTAAGCATTCAGTTATCAGCTATCAGCTATCAGCTACGTCCGATGCGTCGTTCGCACAGCGTGGCCACGCTGTGCGAATGGCCACGCTACACCAAACAGCTTTTGAATAAAATAAGCTGACGGCTGACCGCTGACCGCTGAATGCTTACGCTAATTTGTCTAGCAGTTTATCAAATTTTGTTAAATACTCTGGGTAAACTGGGAAAACTATGTCATGCCAATTGTGATTAATAGTCAGCTATTGTTAAGAATTATTATAATATATCAGTGTTGTGCAATAATAGTGATATAGAAATTTAGCTATAGGAATTTAGCTAAGGCTTAAACGCGAATCCTTTGATTAGGGCAGGTGCGATCGCGTCTATGGGCAAAATTTCCACCGCCGCCTTCAACTCTGCTGCTGCTTTCGGCATCCCATAAACCACGCAACTGCTTTTATCTTGGGCAATCGTATGCCAACCTTTAGAGCGCAACAGTTTTAGCCCTTCAGCTCCATCTCTACCCATGCCAGTTAACAAGACAGCCGTGCCCTTGCGCTTCCAGTACTCGGCTACACTTTTGAAAAAAACATCCACCGAGGGACGGTAGGGATAATTACGGGGTTTGCTGGTGTAGGTTAACCTCAAATTCGATGTTAAACACAGGTGGTCTTTGGTTCCAGCAATCAATACTTTTCCTACTTCAGGACGGCTACCGTCAGACGCTAGTTGGACTACCAAGGGTGTCTGATGATTCAACCAGTCCACTAAACCTGAAGCAAACTGCAGATCCACATGCTGGACAATCACAATTGCTGCACTGAAACTTGCTGGTATCCTCGAGAGAATCGTTGCTAGAGCCTTTGGTCCTCCAGTAGAAGCACCAATTGCGATTAAGGGCGGAAGATGGAGTTGGGAATTTCGGGCTGGGGATTTTGAATTTCGGGTGGAAATTCCGATCAGTTTACCAATGGTAGCAATTTTAGTAAGTAGTTCTTCGGCAGCGTCTGGGTTACCGCGAGTGCCCAACACTGGCAAACTAACAGCATCTAAGGCTCCATATCCAAGGGCTTCAAATACTTTAGATGAATTCTGCTGGATGCTAGCAGTTACCACTAAAATCGCACAGGGAGAATGTTTCATGATCTGGCGAGTTGCCTCAACCCCATCTATTACTGGCATGGTTAAATTCATCAAAATTAAGTCTGGGAGGTCTTTGGCACATTTGGTAATAGCTTCGGCACCATCACTAGCCACCCAAGCTACTTTATAGTCTGGAACCGCCATCAAGACACGCCGCAGGGTCTCTACTGCCATCATTGAATCATTAACAATTGCTATTTTCATGTCATAAAAATGCTGATTTTTTATAAGGGAGTAGGGAGTAGGGAGTAGGGAGTAGGGAGTAGGGAGTAGGGAGTAGGGAGTAGGGAGTAATGACTAATCACTACTCCCCAATTAAGTCAATCACCGCATTCAACAACGAATCATCATGGAAACTACTCTTGGTTAGATAATAATCTGCGCCAGCTTCCAAACCTTGAATACGGTCTTGTTCCCGGTCTTTATAGGAAATAATAATCACAGGGATTGATTTTAATTTATCATGGCTTTTAATATGGCTGACTAGCTCAATGCCGTTCATGCGGGGCATATCAATATCACTGATCACTAAATCATAAGGGTTGGTACGAACAGCGTTCCAACCATCCATGCCATTAACAGCTATTTCCACCTCATAACCTTGGTTTTCCAGTAACTTACGTTCCATTTGCCGCACGGTAATGGAATCATCAACTACTAGAATTCGTTTCGGTTGTTGGATATCAGTATCATCAGGATCACCACTGACTTGGCTCAACTGGCGGTTATTTAGTAGATTATCAATGGAGCGCACTAAATCTGACACATCCACAATTAGAATCGGGGAACCGTCTCCCATCAAAGCAGCAGCATTAATATCCTGAACTTTGCCCAGCCTGGGATCTAATGGTCGAACCACCAAATCCCGTTCACCTAAAAATTTATCAACTACTAATCCAAAACGGTTTGATTGGTCACTGATGATCACGACTGGTAGGGTTTCAGATTTGATATAAGAGTCATCTAACTCCAACACTTGATGGGCAGCTACCAGTCCAATATTTTCATCATTAAGGGTAAAATATTGCCGGTTTTCTACTACATAAATTTCATTTCTATCTACCATGACAATTTTGTCAATTCGTGCTAGCGGAAACGCATAAGGTTCACCATATATATCCACTAATAGGGTACGAATAACTGATAGAGTCAGAGGCAATTGGAAGTGGAAACTGGTTCCTTGCCCTAGCTTAGAGGTAGCTCGCAGGGTGCCACCTACCTCTTGTGCCATACTCTTGGCAATATCTAAACCAACGCCACGACCAGAAATTTCGGTTACCTGCTTAGCGGTAGAAAATCCCGGCAAAAATAGAAACTCCATCAGCTCATGTTCGGCTAGCTGGCTTGCCATCTCTGAGGTGATCATTTTTTTGCGGACAATTTTTTCCCGCAATTTCTCTGGATCTATGCCTTTGCCATCGTCAGCAACAGTAATCGATAACATGCCACCACGATGAACGGCTTCCAGTCGCACTGTGCCTTGGGCTGGTTTCCCCATTGCTACACGCTCTTGGGGAGGTTCAATACCATGGTCTACAGAGTTACGCAAAATATGAGTCAGTGGTGCTTCTAGTTTCTGTAAAATATCTCGATCTACTGCCGTAGATTTGCCGTTAATTTCTAATTTAACTTGTTTATTCAGCTTTCTGGCTATATCCCGAATCATCCGAGGAAAACTCTGTACCCCATCAGCAAAAGGACGCATATGAGACGCAATCACTTCTCGGTAAAGGCGATCCGAAAGATTAGCAGTACGACGAGCATACAGTTCTAGTTCACTCATGCGATCGCCCAAAATTTCCCGACATTCCTGTTCCTTTTGTCGAGCAACTTTCAGATATTGATCCCCCACTTGATTGACCTGGGATATTGCTAAAGAATCCTGTAATTTTTCCAGGATCTTTGATAATTCCATTTGGTGTTTCTTGAGAGTCATCAAAGAATCAGCAAACGGTTGTAGCCAATTCGCCTCCACTAGGGATTCACCGGCTAAACCCATTAAGCTATTTAAGTTTTCAGCACTGACTCGCACAACTCTCTCTTTAGCTTCCGACTTTTTGGCAGTATCCAAAGCCATCAATGGTTGCTTGATTAAATCATTCCCTGGGCTAGATGAGGATTGATTGTCTTTGGCAGCCACTTCAGGTTGAGGGTTGTGGCTCACAGCCTGCTTCAAGGGTTGACTTTCAATCTCTATCGTGCTATGGTCAGACTCCTGACTAGGTACTTGAGGGGGAGAATCGGTTTGAGCCTGGTGAGTTACTACCTGATCACGATTTTGCTGATTAACCGTTTGCTGATCAACAGTTTGCTCTTGAGTCTCTATGGCTGTATTCGTACTATCGAGAGTGGAAACTTCAGAAGGATCATCTATAGCGCTTAGTTTTTCCGAGTTCTGTGACCCCGAGGTACTAGGGGCAGCAGATGGAGATGGCTGTTGTGGGGAGGAAGGTGCAGATTCTGGTGCGAGAATTTTAGCGATCGCAATACTCTGACCTTCAATGGCTTGCCCATGTTCGGACAACCATTGGTCTAAATTCACTTCATCAACTTGGCTGATTTGTTGGAGGAAATCGACACCTTGCAGCAGGACATCAATGTGATCTGCCTTGAGGGTAATGGTTTTATTAATAGCTGCCACAAAGCAATCTTCCATGGTATGAGCAATGTTAACGGCAGCATCAATTTGGACAATTCGGGCAGCACCTTTAATGGAATGGGCTGCACGCATTAGGGATTCCAGTTCTTGGCTGGAGGAAGGATTACTTTCCAGAGCCAATAACTTGTCATTTAATATCGTTGCTTGGCTTTCCACCTCCATGCGGAATAAATCCAACATGGAGAAATTGCTCATATCTTGTCCGCTGTCTGTCATAGGATTTTAGAGTTTAGAGTTTCGATTTCTGATATTTTGTAACCATTCAGCTATCAGCTATCAGCGGTCAGCCGTGAGCTTTTAGCTCACGCGTGCGCGTTCAGCTTATTTTATTCAAAACCTGTTCGCACCAGTAGCGTGGCCACAGACCTTTGGCTGATAGCTGATAGCTGATTACTGATAGCTATTAACTAATAGCTTAAGCTGATAGCTGATAGCTGATTACTGATAGCTAATAGCTAATAGCTGATAGCACTTTACCCCCATCCCATTGGGTTACATAATCTTCCGATTGAGGGTGTAAAACAATAACTCATCGTCCAAGTAATTCACCTTTTTATCCTGCCAGATAATTATCGATTTTGTATAAGTATCTGTAGCTTTAGAAATAACCGCTGGTGCATCGAGTAATTCATTAGTATGAAACCGTTGAACACTAAAAATTTCATCAACAGGAAAGACCCATCGGTTGCTCTCAATTTCCACAACAACCATCCGTTGATACATGACAGGACTCACATGGGTTTTGGATTTTCGAGTTAGGGGCTGTTGGATTCTGGATTGCTCGGAACCTGAGTTAGCAGGATTATCTTCTAAACCGAGGAGATTGCTGAGGGAAACGCACATTAGGATTTCCCCACGAATATTCACAATTCCCAGTAATATCTCGTTGCTGCGGTGGGGGATAGTGTGGATAACACAAGGCTGGGTTACTTCTTTGAATAACTTTGCAGACAATGCCAACCATTCTACTCCTAGCCTAAAGATAATTACGGATATGGTTTCCCCTAGTTGTGTCAGAGCACTTTCCCGTTGCGGCACAGATTGGGAAACCAGTAAGTTAGTCCATTCATTAATGTAACCTGGAGGCGGTTCACGTTCAAGCAAGCCGCGCCCTGCTAAGGAATAAACCGGACAGTTGCGGCAATGAATGAAGGTTTTTAGTTCTGGGCAGGAGCGATCGCCTGTCACTCCGATTTGGTTCCAACAATCGTTAAAAATTGGTTGATTACTTGTCTGACCTTCCATTACTTTATGAGTTTATTAAATCTAAAGAATAAACCTAGTTATGATATACCAAAGGGAACAGGGAACAGGGAACAGGGAGTAGGGAAAAGGTAACAAAAATTATCACAATTACTACACGGATTGGTATAGGGATTTAACTAGTCAATAGTTTTAGGCTTTTGTCAATTATTATTTACATATATTTTTATTAAGTAAACGCCATTTTTTAGTTTTTTTTAGTAATAAACATTATTTATAGCGTTTCTAGGACTCATGAGGTACAGTCTTCTTTGACGTTGATTCCCTTTTAGGTGCGCTTTCCGCATCTAATTATTAAATTCGCCACGGGTCGCACCTCTTAATGCAGCGCATCGCTATTCCCTCTTATCTCTTCCCTATTCCCAGATCCCCTGTTCCCTGTTCCCTAAAATCTAGAAATTGTGTACCTCACAAGTCGTAGAATTGCTATATAATAATATCTTTGCAATTACGATTTCATCCTTTATCCTTCATCCTTAATAATTTATTAGCTAGGTAATTTCAACTTTACAATATCACTCTGGAACCCTTGTGCTGTAGTCTCCAATTGTGCCAAAGCAGTATTCGTATCCTTTAGGGAGTATACAGTTTGTTGGGATGCAGCACTCAGTTGAGCCATCGCTTCGCTAATTTGCTGTGCTCCTAGGGATTGCTCTTCCATGCTTTGACTGACCACTTCAAACTGTGGTGTGAGGCTTTGTACCTCCTGGATCACCTGGGCAATTTGCTCACTGATATTACCGACATTTTCGACACTATTCCCCACGTCTTTGCTAAATTTATCCATTTTCATAACCCCAGTAGACACAGCAGATTGCATTTGGTTAATCATCTGTTCAATTTCTAAGGTGGCTACTGCCGTCTGATCCGCAAGCCGACGAATTTCCCGAGCAACAACCGCAAATCCAGCCCCATACTCTCCTGCTTTCTCCGCTTCAATAGCAGCGTTAAGGGATAGTAAATTGGTCTGATCTGCTACCTTAGTAATGGTGGTTACCACGCTATTAATATTATTAGCTTTTTCACTCATCACCCCCAATTGTTGGGAAATAGATCTGGTAGCTTCTATCAACAGACGCATACTTTTCTCCATGTGCTCTAAGTCTTTTTGACTCTGGCTAGCCCCGTCAGCAGTACGGTGAGCCAGCTGAGCAACTTGATCCATAGTTTTAACTAATTCCTCAGAAGTCGCTGCAATGGTTTGCGCAGTTGCTGTCACTTGGTTAGTCGAGGCTAATTGTTCAGTTACTGTTGCTTCTAATTGCTTGCCAGAGGCAGCCATCTGTTTGGTTGAGCTAGTAATTTGGAAGCCAGACTCCTGCACTTTAGACATAAGTGAACTAAGGTTTATGGTCATGAATTTGAGGGTTTTGAGTAACTGCCCAATCTCATCATCAGAGGTGAACTCTACTTTGGATGTGAGATTACCAGCGGAAATCTCTTCGGCTATGGCGACTGCTTTGTTTAAAGAGTTGACAATATCACGGATGATAACTATCCCTAGAATTACAGCTGTAACAATGCTGAGCATACAGACAGTTAAGACAATATTAATAAGGGTTTGACTGTTTCGATGTAGAGTCTGCATCTCTTGCATATGGTCTCTCATATGCTCATAATTAATGTGCTCCTGTTCAGTCATCTCAGCGATGTCGGCTGATAACTTTGAAAGTCCGATCCAATTGATGGCAACACTCACCAGCACGATACAGCCACAGAAGCTTAGCAAGCCTATAAGTTTCGTTTTAATCTTCATCGTGGTTAGGGATTAGGAATTAAGTATTAATCTAATAATTATAATACCGACATAAATTATTCGGATTTTATTGGTAAAATCATGTGCATTTATAGCGGTTTGCGACTTTATTAAGTACATAGTTATGGTTTTTTAGGGAACAGCGGATCTGGGAACAGCGGATCTGGGAACAGCGGATCTGGGAACAGGGAATAGGGAATAGATTAGTTGGCATCCAACCTAAGTTATTTATTCTTGCTAAGAAGTGGACTTTATCTTTTTTGCAACATTTTCATAATTAACTTATCTGCATGCAAATCGCTAGATCTTGCAATAATAAATGAAATTGCTATTCTATTATGTTCAGATAATCAGTTATAAAAAAAACATAGCTTCCTTCTCGTAGGTAATCTCCATTCTCATCCCCTGTTCCCTGGGGAGCAGGTCAAAGTTGCTGAAACATTAGTACTATTTTCCAGTAGAGCAAGCTTAAACCAATGAGGGGGCTATAGATAATGTACAAATATTCATCCAGGACTAGCTCCCCCTATTACCTATTACCGTCTTGATGCAGTCGCTCATGGGGGAAACCACGCCAGTTGCTCATGGGGGGAACCCCCAAGACCGCACTGGCTCCCCAAGACCGCGCTGCATCGCTATTACCCATTACCTATTACCTATTACCTTAGTACAAATGTTCTGCATAAGTGACATGCTCCCTGTTCCCTGTTTCCTGTTCCCTGTTCCCTATTACCTATTACCTAATATTTATAAGTGTTCAACCGAACATGATATTACTGGTAGACTTTAAAAACTGAAATTTCTGATTTTAATCCTTGGGCAGCATCATCCAATCGTTCCAAAGCACTATTGGTATGCCGTAGGGAGTCAGAAGTGTCCTGGGAGGATTCACTTAAGTGTTCTATGGCTACTCTGATTTGCTGTGCGCTTTCAGCTTGCTCCTCCATCCGTTGACTCACCAGCTCAAAGCCAGGGGTAATTGTCTTCACTTGCAGGATCACTTGAGCGATTTGCTCACTGATCTTGCCCACATCGTCTACACTAGTACTAACTTGTTGGTTAAACTTATCCATTGCCATTACCCCAGTGGCTACAGCGGATTGCATTTCTTTGACCATGGTCTCAATTTCCAAGGTAGCCACTGCAGTCTGGTCAGCCAGCCGACGAATTTCCCGAGCAACAACGCCAAACCCAGCCCCATACTCTCCCGCTTTCTCAGCTTCAATGGCAGCGTTGAGAGATAATAAATTGGTCTGATCCGCTACTTTGGTAATCGTGCTGATAACACTATTGATAGTATCAGCTTTGTTATGAATTACCCCTAGTTTAGTGGTAATGGCAACAGTGGCTTCCGTTAATGACCCCATGGTGGTTTCCATGCGCCGGATGTATGCGCTGGCGTTGTCAGCGGCAACAGCAGTATGTTCTGAGACACTAGCGACCTCTTTCATGGTACTGACCAATTCCGATGAGGTTGCTGCAATCTGTTGGGTTGTGGCCATAACCTGGTTAGTGGATACTACCTGTTTGGTGATGGTTGCCTGTAGTTGTTGACCTGCAGCAGCAATTTGGGTGGTTGAGGCGGTAATCTGGATACCAGACTGCTGGACTTTACCAATTAAAGAACTCAAATTTTGGGTCATGGTGCCGATGGATGCCAGTAAATCCCCGATCTCATCCTCATTTTTAGCAGGGATTTCCACTTGGGGGGTCAAATCCCCATTAGAGACTTGTTTGGCATAGTTTGACAGTTGGGTAAGCTGTTGAGACATTTTGTTCACCAGTAAGTAAGCCACGGCAATGCTGGCTAGAAAAATCAAGGATACGATGTAGATCTGAGTTAGAATTGCCGTGCGAAGTTGAGCATGAATAATTTCTCGATCCATTCCCACATGGACATATCCAGCTACCCCAGCTAGAATCGGTGCAGATATATCGGTGAAGCTCCCCATCCCCTGAATTGCTAGATCCTTGAATTCTATCTGTTCGCTCACAGACTCGGTAGCTCGGTATCTCCCCAAGCCCATCTTCCTGACTTCTTTAGGGATGCTGGGAACAAAGGTATGGGCAACGATCTCCCCATTTTCAGCCACAATAAAGGCATAAGCAACCCCCTTAATCTCAATAAACTGGTCTATGGCTGCCTGAAGGGTTGAGGCATCTCTGTATAGGAGTAGATCGAGGCTAGACCTAGCTAGACTTTTTGCGATCGCAGTCCCTTTGCTTTTATACTCACTAGTCAGGTTTGTGTGTAGAGTCCAGCCAGATAAGGTGGATGTGCTCACTATAACGAACCCAAACAGAATTATTTCTCCAATCAGGGTTTTTTGAAATAGCTTTGACATCTTCATTTCATGGTTTTTAATACATCTTCATTTTTCCCACCTTTCCCAGCTGTCTAGCGGTACAAATTGACTTTGCTCAACAGTAGTGTAATAGACATTATTGAGTCCCTGATTTCTAAAAGCACTAAATGACACTGGCGCATTAATCCCTAAGTCAAGGTTCTTGACCTTCTCAACCGCCTGTCTGAGCCGAGCCTTGTCAACCTTATCCCCCATCATTTGTAAAATCGCCACTAGGAGTTTGGCATTCAGAAACCCTTCCAGACTCACAAAGCTATACCTGAGGGGTTTGTATCCTACCGAGCTTAAATCCCTCGGAGGCATCGGGTTATATTGATCCATCAATGCTCGATACTCACTTACAGCAGGTAAGGAGGTGTCATTATAACTCGGTACCACTTGCGAATTAATCAGATTTGTAGTATAATCTATACCACTTTTAACACCAGTATCTAGCAACAAATTCAGCAAACTCTCGCTCCCCACAAACGAGATATTAGCAATCGGCACATTCCAGCCAGCATCCCTAGCATCTCGAATAAATCCTGCACAAGCCCCATAAGAGCCAATAGAAATCACAGCGTCCGGATTGGCAGCTCTGAGAATATTTACCTGACGTTTTAGGCTCTCGGAATAGGAGGTTCCTCGACGATAGGTGGCTTCCCCAACGATAGTCAGACCATACTTAGCCAACGCTCTCCTAACACCATCCCATCCACTTCTACCATAGGCATCAATCTGATAAAATACCGCAATTCGTCGTCTATTAATTTTGACAAAGTTATCAACTAATCCTTCGGTTTCCTGACGGTAGGAAGCTCTTAGATTAAAAGCAAATTGCTCGTAAGGCGCTTCTCTTTGGGGTTGAGCCCCTGTAAAGGGAAAGAAGAGATAGGTTTGTCTGTCACTATAGTTTTTGAGCAGTGGCAGTACTCTAGTCACCGTGGGAGTGCCGACATAATCAAAGAGTAGAAATACATCATCATTTTCAATCAACTTAATGGTGTTTTGAATCGCCCTAGTGGGATTGTATCCATCATCATAGGCCTGAATCACTATTTGTTTGCCATTGATACCCCCTTGGCGATTGATATCTTCTATATAAGCCATTGAACCTCTATAAAGTTCAATGCCCAGACTCCTAGATGCTCCTGTAAATGCAGCAGACATTCCCAACACAATATCAGGCTCTTGGGTCTTCCCTGATAACCCGGATACCAAAACAAGCAATAGAGAGAAAAATAGAGATAAAACAATTAGACCCAGAAGCTTCAACTGATCGTAAATTTGCTTGCTTAACATATAGCGGTTTGCGTGTAGGTTAAGTTATGATACATAATCCTGACTACTAACTACTGACTACTGACTACTTGTTCTTATTGTAATTAGCACGGGTGGCAAAGCGCTATAGCGATCGCATAGGANGGATCAAAACCCTAGCCTAGAATCCGAGAATTAGATCCTTAATAAGGGGGGAGCAAGATCACAGTCACCCTTGCTAAGTAAGACCAACGGGGGATCAAAACCCTGGCCTACAATCCGAGAATTAGATTTTTAATAAGGGGGGAGCAAGATCACAGTCACCCTGATTAAGGGAGGAGCTAAATTAAAATCAAAGTCCCCCTTATTAAGGGGGATTTAGGGGGATCAAAACCCTAGCCTAGAATCCGAGAATTAGATCCTTAATAAGGGGGGAGCAAGATCACAGTCACCCTTGCTAAGTAAGACCAACGGGGGATCAAAACCCTGGCCTACAATCCGAGAATTAGATCCCCCCCAGCCCCCCTTAATAAGGGGGGAGCAAGATCAAAGTTACTCTTATTAAGGGTAATTCAGGGGGATCGTTATAACTTAAATAGGTTAAGAGTATAGCGGTTTTTATCCTAATGAGGTACACATTTTTACCCTGCTCCCTGCTCCCTAAAACCGATAACTTTGTCCCTCAACCAATTGAAAACTGCTATAGGATATTGCGATGTTAGTTAACTACAAATTAATTATCTATTGGAGTGAATCAGACCAAGCTTTTATTGTAGAAGTGCCAGAATTACCTGGATGTATGGCAGATGGTAAAACTTACGTCGAAGCAGTGACTAATGCTGAGGTGGTAATTCAAGAATGGATCGAAACGGCTCAGGAGTTGGAGCGTGATATTCCTACTCCTAAAGGGAGGTTAGTTTATGCTTAGTAGATTGCTGTTAGATGAGATTCGGATGGATATTGATGGGCTGGGGGGGATGTTGGGATGAGAGTAGCAGGTATGAAAATTGATTTACCCTCCAGTTGGACATGGGCTAAATGTAGCGAAGTCATTGATGTTCGAGATGGAACTCACGATACTCCTAAATATGTTTCATCTGGTTATCCTCTTATTACTTCAAAAAATCTTAAACCTGAAGGGATAGACTTTTCTGAATTATCATATATATCAGAAAAAGATCATTATGAAATTAGCAAAAGATCGAAAGTAGATAAAGGCGATATTCTTCTGGCAATGATTGGAACAATAGGAAACCCAGTCATTGTTAACACTGAGCAAGAGTTTTCCATTAAAAATGTTGCTTTATTTAAGTTGGCTAAAAGTTATATTGATACAAAATATTTTAAGTATCTTCTGAAAACTCCTATAGTAATAAGGCAATTAAATTGTGAAACAAGAGGAGGAACACAAAAATTCGTATCACTAAAAGTTTTACGAAATATGATTATTCCTTTTCCTCCCCTAGAAGAACAAAAGCGGATAGCTGCCATACTGGATAAAGCTGATTCAATCCGACGGAAGCGAAAAGATGCGATCGCACTAACTGAAGAACTCTTGCGCTCGACTTTCCTCGATATGTTCGGCGATCCTGTAACTAATCCGAAGGGTTGGGAAATAGTTAAATTAGGGTCGCAGATTGAAGAACTTAAGTATGGAACAAATTCAAAGTGTAGCAATATACAAAGAAAAGAAGATATTCCAGTTCTGAGAATTCCAAATATTGTTGGAGATCAACTATGCTGGGATGAACTAAAATATACAAAACTTGAATCAAAATAAATATCAAAGCTGATTCTTAAAAAGGATGATTTATTATTTGTAAGATCTAACGGCAATCCTGAATATATCGGTAGATGTGCTTTAGTTGAAGCAAATAGTAAACAAGCAGTCTATGCTTCTTATTTAATAAGAGCGCGAATCAAACCAGATGCTCAATTATATCCTGGCTTTATACGTGACATAATTTCATTTCCTAGCTTCCGTTATCGTCTAGTAAGAGAAGCTCGGACTACAGCAGGAAATTATAACATTAACATCCAAGGATTAAGCCGTCTTAAGCTGATTTGTCCGCCGATGGATAAACAGAAAAGATACTTAACTCTTAAAAAAACGATATGTGATCACATAATAAAAGAACAAAACCAGCTTGAAAATTCAGACAACCTTTTTAACTCACTGCTACAAAAAGCCTTCCGAGGTGAACTGTAACCATGAATAAACTTAATTTTACTGATATTAACCAAATCAGTCAACTATTTAAACAAGCAGTAGACAAAGCCATCGAAAACCACCGTAAAAAAGGTGAATCGATTGCTATCAGTGACGAACAAGGGAAAGTCAAAGTTATTCCTGCCAGCGAAATCCCCAAATTACAACAAAAACAAGATATTGTTTGATTCGATTTCGGGAACTCTAAGAGGATATCTCCCAAGTTTTTTGATACTGAATTTTGCCCCCCTAGCCCCCCAACTTTGGGGGTAACAAGAGTCAATTTGCTTCTAAAAGTCCCCCAAAATTGGGGGATTTAGGGGGCTTCGATGTAGCAAATGGGACTTCTCAGACAACCTCTAAGAATAAAACAACAACAACAAAACCATGACATCTAACTTTGACTTTCTCAGCAACCAATTCCCCCAACTCTACAACTACGCCAAAGAAGCCGAAAGTCTAACTTACTCAGCCCCCCGCGCCAGTTGCTTCTATACTCGCTTCACCCTAGAACAAGCGGTAGTTTGGCTCTACGATAACGATGCTTATCTCAAACCACCCTATGAGAATAACCTGGGCGCACTTATCCACGAGCAAACCTTTAAAGACAACCTGAAACCCGGACTATTCCCCAAAGTTCGCCTGATTCACAAAATAGGTAACTTAGCCGCCCATAGTTCTAGTAAAATAACCAAAAAGGATTCCCTTAGGGTTGTTGAAGACCTGTTTCACTTCCTTTACTGGCTATGTCGCTACTACTCTGGATCCCCCCTAGCCCCCCTTAATAAGGGGGGAACTAAGTCCGGGGGGATCGTATTCGATCCCACTGTTATCCCGGACCCCAAAACTCAACAAGACTTATCGATTGCGCAGCTTCAAGAGCTAGAAACGAAGCTAAACCAAGCCTCGGAAATGCGCAGCATCGCAGAAAAGCGGCAAAAACAAACAGAGGAAGAACTTGAAACTCTAAAAGCAGAAATAAAAAAACTCAAGCAGCAAAATGAAACAGTTCCAGATAACCACAACTACAACGAAGCTGATACACGGCGCTACACTATAGATGTATTGCTGAAAGAAGCAGGATGGGACATTGATCAACCTGACTGGAAAGAGTACCCAGTTCAAGGAATGCCCAATGATACCGGTAACGGTTATGTTGATTATGTACTCTGGGGGGATGATGGCAAACCTTTGGCTTTAGTTGAAGCAAAACGCAGCAGTGTCAGCCCCAAAACAGGGCAACATCAAGCCGAGTTATACGCCGAATGCTTAGAGAAACAGTTTAACCAGCGTCCAGTCATATTTTATTCCAACGGTGACGAACATTGGATCTGGGACGATTACACTTATCCCCCTCGTCCAATTCAGGGCTTTCTAAAAAAGGATGAATTAGAAAGAATCATCTTTCGCCGTACCCATCGCAAAAGCCTTAATGTAGTCATACCTAGCAAGGATATTGCTGGGCGCTGTTATCAACGAGAAGCGATTCGCCGCATTACGGAAACCTTTGACCAACACAAAAAGCGCAAAGCACTGTTAGTGATGGCGACTGGTACGGGTAAAACCAGAGTTGCTATCTCCCTAGTTGACTTGCTGATGCGAGGGGAATGGGTGAAACGAGTGCTATTTTTAGCGGATCGTACACCACTGCTAACCCAAGCATTACGTAACTTCAAGAGCCACTTACCCAATGTTACTGCTGTGGACATAACCAAGAATAAGAAAGATGCAGATAGCGCTAATGTAGTGCTTTCCACTTATCCGACTATGTTCAACTGCATTAGTGGTAATAATAGCTCCAACTTACAGTTTAGTCCGGGATATTTCGATTTAGTAATTGTAGACGAAGCCCATAGAAGTATCTATAAAAAATATCAAGCTTTATTTGAGTATTTTGATAGTCTGCTAGTGGGACTTACTGCTACTCCTAGGAATGAAATCCATAGAGACACTTATGGTATATTTGACCTAGAGGCTGGTATTCCCACTTTCGCTTATGAATTAAAAGATGCGATCGCGGATAACTATCTAGTGCCACCCCAAGGGATTAAAGTCCCTTTCAAGTTCCTGCGCCAAGGAATAAACTATAACCAACTTTCGGAAGCTGAACGGGAAGACTATGAGGAAAAATTCAGGGATGAGGAAACAGGAGAAATTCCCGACCAGGTAAACGCAGCAGCTATAAACAAATGGCTGTTTAATGGTAATACAATAGACCAAGCCCTAGAGTTATTAATGGAGAAAGGGCTAAAAGTAGAAGGAGGCGATCGCTTAGGTAAAACCATCATTTTTGCGCGCAACCACAGCCATGCCGAGTTTATTGTGGAACGCTTCGATCAGAATTACCCCCATTATAAAGGTAAATTCGCCCAAGTAATTGATAGTCATAACTCCTACGCCCAAAGCCTACTTGATGATTTTTCTGAGTCTAACAAAGAGCCAACCATAGCGGTATCTGTTGATATGTTAGATACTGGGGTAGATGTTCCGGAAGTCGTTAACTTAGTCTTCTTCAAGCCAGTTTATTCCAGAGTTAAATTCAATCAAATGATTGGACGGGGAACTCGTCTCTGCCCCGAACTCTTTGGAGTAGAACAAGATAAAGATAATTTTTTGATATTCGACCTCTGTAGCAATTTTGATTACTTCAGTCAGGATATCAAAGAATCAGATCCAAAGCCACCAGAAAGCCTAACCGCTCAAATCTTTAACGCTCGTCTTAGGTTAAATGATGCTATCACAGAAAGCAATAAGCCAGAGTATGATCAACTAAGGGATTCACTACTAGATAAACTCCATCACCATGTGGCAACAATGGAGAAAGGTAACTTTAATGTACGCCGACATCTACAGACAGTAGAGTATTTTAGCGATCGCACAAACTGGAACAACCTCAACCAGCTCCCATCATCCAGTTCCGCCCTGGGATCCCCCTCCCGTCCCCCTTATCAAGGGGGAGGCCAGAGCAGGATTGAAACCCCATTAAATTCCCCCCTTACTCAAGGGGGGTTAGGGGGGATCCAAACCCTAGCATCCCTGCCCAACGGACTACCCAAAGAAAACGAAGGAAGCAAACGCTTCGACCTACTTTGTCTAAAAATACAACTAGCGATCCTTAAGAAATCCCGTGATTTCATCCAACTCAGAGATAAAGTCAGAGACTTACTAGACCGCCTAGAGGAAAAACAAACCATCCCGATGGTAAAGCAACAACTTCCTCTGATCGAAGACGTTCGAGAAGAAACATGGTGGTCGGATGTAACCCCCAGTCAGGTCGAATCACTGCGAGTTTCCCTCCGCGACCTGATCAAATTCATAGATAAGAAAGAGCAAAATATTATTGTATACACCAACTTTGAGGATGAACTAGGGGAAGTCGTAGAGGTAGATGTCCCCAGTCAGCAAACAGGCTTTAGTCGCGAGCAATACCACAAGAAGGTAAAAACTTATATTAAGAATAATGAAGACCATATTACCATTGCCAAACTGAAGCGCAATGTCCCTCTGACAGAAGCAGATCTAACTGCCTTAGAAGAAATGCTGTTTACTGCTGAGGAGATTGGAGGACGCGATCGCTTCTTTGAAATGTATGGTCAAGATATAAGTCTCAAACTATTCATCCGTAAGATAGTAGGTTTAGATCGCAATGCTGCTAAGGAAGCCTTTAGCAAATACCTACAAGTAACTAACTTTAGTGCTAATCAGATCCGGTTTGTAGAGACAATCATTGATTACCTAACCCAGAACGGAGTCATGGATCCCGGACTGCTATACGAAGCCCCTTTTACCGACCTCCATTATGAAGGACTCGATGGGGTGTTTAACGAGGATGACGCCGACCTAATTATAACCACAGTGCGATCATTCAATGAAACCGTGGACGATCAACTTAATAGTGTAGCATAAACTACCATTACCTTTACCACCAGCACAGAAACACGCACTGCCAAGCTACCAGAAGCGAAAGAAGTAAGAAATAGCGATCGCAATGATGGGAATTGGGATTGCTACGGCTTTGATTTGGAATTTAGGACTTGGTTTGTCCAGTGCCATTTTATGACTTGCTTCCAGGTATGGCTGCAGGAATGGGAGTCTATAGAATTGATCAGTTATGGCCGATACTTTTTAGCTACCAAAATCTACTTTGCCGATTTTAGCCCACGCTCTGCAAGCTGCTCTCCCAGCCAGGGGGTATCTCCCAAGGCCAAGATCGGTTTTGTTCCGCTCTTGGCGCATAAATCTGTGTTTAATAGAAAACGCAACCACTATCATGGTTTGCTTTGGTTTTCGGCTTCAATTCAAGTTACAGAATGTTTTCAATGACACTATATTCATCATCAAAGTCTAACATATTTTTGGATATACTGCAAGATATTTGGAGAAAATCGTCAACAGTGGCTAGCCTCACCCCATTCCTGATCAGGGTGTTCACCTGTGACACACCGATTTGGGTATTAGTGATTTTAACCTACAGGAGCCCGATCTCAGGGATTAGACTTTTCGACTAGGAGCTACCTAAAAAACTGGCTGAAACCAGCTTTTTTGCTAATTAGAGCCGTTTCATCCGGATTAGTTGGGATAAATCTGGTTTTGGCTGCTGATTGCCGCCATTTTGGCTCGAAAAATGGCCTATCTAAGCTAACCTTTGTAAAGACTTCACAGAAAATTTACAATCTGGTAGGACTATTCATAAGTAATTTACGGAAAATCACTGATACACGTGGTTAACTTTAGTAGAAGCAAAAAGTGCAGCAGGTAATCAAAGCATGTAGTTTATCCTAGTCACTACGGAAAAGCTATGAGGTGCGCTTTCCGTTATGGGGAGCAATCCCTGGCCATCACGGGTCGCACCTCAAGATGGTAACCAGAGTGAAAAAACCGTACCATGCGGAATTTCTCTCACAGCCCTTGAGGTAAATAGTAACACGAGTAGTTTTAACAGTTAACTATAAAACATGTCAGGCTCTCCTCTGAATAAATTTCTTTTCAAACCCGTTCTTCTTGCCGCAGCGGTCTTGTCAGTACTGTCCTTACCAGTAGCAATTTTTGGCTCACAACCAGTCTCCATTCGCATTCAGGGAGAACAGTGGATGGATGGTGAAATTAAGGATCTTGCTCCCCCTTACCTAGGGTTGGTTGGAGCCTTAAGTTTGGGAGTCGGTGTAGCCAGTTTGGCAATTTCAGGGTGGCAACACTCCGCCCATAAATTTTCTCAAACTCAGGACAAAGTTTCCACTCTAGCTGAGGATATCCAGGCAAAAGAAAAAGAATTAGAAGACCTTAAGCTTTCGCTGTCGAGTTTGGCAGCTTCTGGACTCAATGATTTTATAGATGAGACAGAAACCCATAGACAAGTTACAGAAAACGTTACGGAAAACATTACTAAAAACCTTACCGACAAAGTTATAGAAAACCTTACAGAAAACCTTACAGAAAACCTTACAGAAAACCTTACGGAAACTCAGGATAACAGCCTTGAATTCCAGCCAGTATTTCAAACTATAGTGACTAGTTCGAATGTTGTTGAAGAGCCTTCCATAACAACCGCTACAAGGTCTGTAGAGGATGTAACCCATAAGTTTGCCTCAGCACAAACGTTTCTAGGTTTTGTGCGCACAAAACCTGTAGTTACCCCACCTATCGAAGTAAGTTCACCAAAACCCGAGCAGCTAGAGCAACTCAACACTCAACTTCAAACAATTATGACTCAGATGGCTTCTTTACAATCCGCCCTTGATGGCACACATAAAAGTGGAGGGATTGAGGTACCTGTAGGGAATAGCCCATCCAAAAAACTTGTTAAGTCCTGGTCTGTAAATGCTTAAGAAGGTTTAATACAAGTTGTTAGACGATTAGGGTGCATTGTTATCCAACCATAAGCTAAAAAGCATCTACTGGAATTTAATCCAGAAAGTTAGGTATAGATAGTTTACTGTTGATAATGATTAAAAATTGCTGAATTTAGTTTACCATTTCTGCCTTTGTAATTCACAATTATAACCTCGATTTATAAATGGATTAATTTGGCATTAGCTAATTACTGGATTGTCACGATTTATATGACCGTGATCGTTTCCACAAAAAGTGCCAACAAAACACGATAATAGCGCTCATTAAATAAAACTGTTAAGGTATGTCGGTAAGAGCGTGCACAGTTTTGCTGAGTATTATTATGAATATTATTCTGAGTACTATTCATGGTTCAGGCTTGATAGTGACCAACCATGAACCATGACCATTAACAATTAAGTAAGATCAAAGTTTTGTCTTATCGGAAAAACTCTGACGGCGAGAGTGGAGTATTGTTTTGATTAGTTAAATTGGTTAGTGGGCGAATACTACCACTAACCGATGGTTGGGGTTTAAGTTCTGAGCGGTTTCCCCAGCCACCATTGCGTTCTGCTGCCCTAATGCTAGGTACTGATTTCCTGCCACTAGGTAGCCCTATCGGTAGAGTGTAACTGGCCTTTACGTAAGCTTGACCATCATTATTAAATCGGACGAGGTCACCTTCCATCTTGGGAATCTGTGGCTGTTGCTCTTCAGTTCTTCCTACCTGACCATAGGGCTCATAGGTAGCTACGAAAGAGACACTATTATTGGGGCTAACTGAGAATCGTCCTTGTGATTGATTGATTTGCCAAGCTTCCTGAAGGCGACCATCTGGTGCCACCTCCCATAGTTTAAGCCTAGCTTGCCATTGACCCTGGTCGTTTACTTCAACAACTTGGCGATCCAAAATGGAATAGGTTCCTAGGGGGTTAGAACCAAATAAAGGCTGTTGTGTCGGACGCAAATAACGAATAGCAGCTACAGCAATTTGACTTTGGTTAGGTAGATTACTAGTACCGGATACAGTATACGCACCAGGACGACTGGCTGCTTTCACACTTAGTTCTAACTCAAGGTCAGGGGATTCTTTTGGGGAGCAGCTGACACACAATGCCATTAGCATTAGGAGTACAGTCCCCTGGCTATTAGAGTAAAGTGAGCGAACTGTTTGACTTAAAAATTGGTAGAATCGCATAAGCATACGTATAAACAGATTAGATATCCCTAAGGGATAGCTTACAAAGAATGACTAATTGTCAGATTAGGGGTTTAAAATATCGACTATCATAGCAAGTTGTTAAAAACGAGCTAGGTTGATTGGTAGTTACTCATAGATTTACCATGGAACGCTAATCAAGGTTTAACATAACCAATACCTTGATTGTTTATAATTGAGCGTTTATAATTGGTAGCTTATAAAATTTTATCGACTAAGACTAGTTATGAAGCAGCAAAGTAGGTTTAGACATACATCTTTATTGAAATTTTGTACTACTCAGTTGGCAATTGCTGGCCTAGTAACCCTAGGGATTCCTCATGGTGCTGCCACTGCTGGGAATCAATTTGCTTTGTGTGCCAAAGATCTCAAAGCGGCCAATATCACTTCAGAAATCGCATCACAAGCTTGTTCAGAGGCACTACAACCTGAGGATTTATCGTTGTGTGTACTGAAAATCAAGGTACTGACCTCATTAGCAGGCCAAAAAGCTTTAGGTGCTTGTACACGAGTCCGACGACCTTTGGAATTGGCTAGCTGTGTGATTGATATTGACAAGCAGATTGAAAATATAAATGCTAACTCAGTGCTGGATCACTGCCGTCGTAGCCTCCTGCCAGAGCAATTTTCTGAATGTGTTATTGGCTTGAATAGTGCCAATGTCGCTAGCCCTGACAAGGCTCTAAACACTTGTATTTCTGTTAATCAATATCCCTCCGAATTGTCTCCGACCTTTGCGCCACCTCCGGCAAGAACCTCGGTTCAGTAATTTGGTTGAGTGTTGTAAGCATATGCGCTACGCGCACGCTGCGCGAACAGCTCTCAGCAGTCAAGTCGCGCTTACTGCAGGTCACGCTGCTTAACGCGCTCCAATTCAAAATTAAAAATTATTAATTCAAAATGACAATCAGTGGGGGCTTGTACCCGCCACTGATTGAAGACCACAAGTCGCGCTTACCGTAGGTCACGTTGCTTAACGCGCTCCAATTCAAAGTTCAAAATTATTAATTCAAAATGATTCGGACAATTCTATATTTTGAATTTTGAATTTTGAATTTTTAATTACCCGGGGGGCTTGTACCCAGAATTAAAAAATTGCCAAATTAAGGCCGTAGGCCACGCTGCGGGAACGGATTTTCTTTATTTTGAAGTTTGAATTTTGAATTTTGAATTACCACTAGGGGTCAGCAGTCAGCTTTATGACACAGGCCACAAGTCCTGTGACAACACTGCAGCATTATTCCAATGCTTACCGATTTTATTCAAAAGCTGTTCGGTGTAGCTTGCCCTATGCTCATGGATCACATCAAGTAGCGTGGCACAGGCTTCTAGCCTGTGACTGATTAGCTGATAGCTGATACGCGACACGCGCTATAGCTGATAGCTGAATACTTACCTTCTGTTTATTGAAGCTTGTGTAAGTAATCAACAATTTCGTTAAATTTTTGCTCCACATTACCACTGGTGAATAAATCTTCAGCCTTGGCCAGACCTGCTGTTAAATCTTGGCAAATACCACAACGCCACAGATAAAACCCACCATTCCAGATAGCGGCTGGCATCAATGGGTTGGATTTACCCTTTAGGATTTCCTGGTACTGTGCCAGCAGTGTAGTGGTTGACTCAAACGGTAACTCCTTGCCAGCCAAACCGTATTCACTCGGATGGAGTAGCAAACGCTCAAACCCTTGACTGGCTGATGGTTGACTAATGGCTATGATGGCAGTGCGATCGCGTGGTAGGTCACAGCTACCCTCTAAGCCTTTGACAAAGGTAAAATTCTTGACAAGACGCAGCTGACATGTCTGTCTAAACAGATTTTCTGTAGGTGGATGAACATACCCGGCAACATGATGAGTTTCTCCTTGATCACCAGACCTATAGGCAGACCATAGAATTTCCATGGTTGCTATGGGTGGACGTTTCCCGATTTGGTCGCGGTAGGAAACTAACTGATCAGCTTGGGGAAAATGCTGGGGTAAATAGATAAATCCTAAGCCAGTTCTCTCCAATATTTGTTGCACCTGGGGCAGAGAAAGTTGGGAGAAATCCATGCCCAATCCCTGCCAAATCTGAATTAAGGGGACTCCATACTTAGTGGGCATACAATCTCCCCCATGCATGACCACAGGTACCCCAGCAGTAGCTAAGACTAAGGCGGTCAGGGGTGTGACTGGTGCAGTACGGTTTCGTCCATCATAGGGTGTTCCTAACACTGTAATCCCCAGGGATGAAGCAGACGAAAGTGACCGAGAAGCATCTTGTCCATGGTTGATGTCCCAGGGTTCTAACCTTGGTCCAAGTTGGTCATAAGCATCCAACATGCCTGCCAGTTCTTCACTGGTCGGTCGTTTGATGCGGTGGGCAATCATAAATGCTCCAATTTGCGCTGGTGTAGCCTCTTGTGTCAACATGAGGCGGATTGCAGTGGTGGCTTCCTCACGAGTTAACGCTTTCCCAGTGTGTACACCACTGCCCACTTTCTTTAATAATTCCCTGAAGGCATTACTCATTAGTGATTAGTCCAAAGCTGGAAACAGTGATCAAGCTTGAGCAAGGGCTGGCAGCTGGACGTTCCAAGCCTGAACTGTTGGCATGTCCAGCTGACGCACCAGTTTACAAAAATGCTGAATTGGTGGAATCTCTAAGCGATCGCGAGTCGTGACCAAGACCACCTGACGAGTCCACTTGGAATCCAAGGCAGAGATGCTACCTACTAGTTTGTTGGAGCTAGCCACGGATTCTGGTAGTTTTTCGAGGGATCGTACAGCCAGAGTAGAGTCTTGCTTTACATTGATCAGGGCTGATTTGGGCAATAGGGCAATCAATTCTCCTTGGCGCACTACTCCTTGGAATGCTTCTAGGGTATTTAACTCCATAACTGCCCGCAAATTAGCCCCTAGCCGGGCAAACTGCTGCTGTACTAAACGTTGCATCCCGTAGCCACTTTTAAAGACTACTTGTGGGTATTTAATCAGTTCTGACCAGGGCACTGGTTGATAGTTGACTAAGGGATGGTCTGATGCCATCAGGACTTCGATCGGCTCTTCATAGAGTACCTCAACAACCATCTCTGAACTAGTGGTCAAAAAGCGATTGTTCATGACAATGGCCACATCCACTAGACCATCTCGCAGTACCTTCAAAGAGCGATCGCTTCCGAGGGCAGTCACTCGTAATTGCACTTGAGGATAGGCCCGACAAAATTGCTTTAATATCGGTGGCAAATAGTGAGCGCAGACTGATTGGATTGCTGCTACACACAATTCTGGCTGCTTGCCTGCGATCAAATCTGCTAATTCTTGGGTAGCAGTTTGCCACTCTTGACAGATTTTACGAGCACGGGGTAACAGCTGTTCCCCTGCAAGAGTCAACTTGGCGTGAGCAGTGCGATGAAACAGTGGCATACCCAAATGGCTTTCGAGAGACTGAATTTGTCTACTGATAGTCGATTGTGTTACGCCGCATTTTTGTGCCGCTTGTCCAAAATTACCTGTCTGGGTGACTGCCAGAAATGCCTGCAACTGCTCAATCCGCATGATTTGTCTAAGGTGTATGAGGTTTCATCATAATTCATTGAACATAGTAGATTTTTGGAGGAACTTCGGTAGAATTTGATACATTGACGCTGGCCAATTTAACTAAATCCATAACTCCACCAATGTAATCTAGTCAACCAATTTCAATCGGGACAGTCACAGTCAAGGGAAAACAGAGCACTTCGGATTTCTGAAAAAGCCAAGATATTAAGAAAGTATAAATCAATAGATAAATCTAGCTTTTCCTGGTGTTGCTGAGGTAAATCTAAATTATAAAACCTAATCTATACCATTAATATAACATAATGTCAATAATTAACTAATATAAGTTTTACTTATTTACATTATTTAATATAGCTAAGGGCAATTACTCGAAAAACCCTTTACAAAACTAAATATATTGCTTAATATAAATACATGAAGGCGCACACAAGCCGGACGAACCTCGATAACTTCATATTCATACCCGCAATCATTAGAACATGACTACTGTATTACAACAGAGCAATACCTCTGTGTGGTCTCAGTTCTGCAATTGGGTCACCTCCACCAACAACCGCCTCTATGTAGGCTGGTTCGGTGTCTTAATGATCCCAACTTTGCTTGCTGCTACCACCTGCTTCATCATTGCTTTCATCGCTGCTCCTCCTGTGGACATCGATGGTATCCGCGAGCCTGTTGCTGGCTCCTTGATGTATGGCAACAACATCATCTCTGGTGCTGTTGTTCCTTCTTCTAACGCCATTGGCCTACACTTCTACCCAATCTGGGAAGCTGCTTCCCTAGATGAGTGGCTCTACAACGGTGGTCCTTACCAGCTAGTAGTGTTCCACTTCCTGATTGGTGTATTTGCCTACATGGGTCGTGAGTGGGAACTGAGCTACCGCTTAGGTATGCGTCCTTGGATATGCGTCGCTTACAGCGCACCTGTTGCAGCTGCTAGCGCCGTATTCCTGATCTACCCAATCGGACAAGGTTCTTTCTCCGATGGTATGCCTCTAGGTATCAGCGGAACCTTCAACTTCATGTTCGTGTTCCAAGCTGAGCACAACATCCTAATGCACCCGTTCCACATGCTAGGTGTAGCCGGTGTATTCGGTGGTTCCTTGTTCTCTGCAATGCACGGTTCTTTGGTAACCTCCTCCTTAGTACGTGAGACTACTGAAACTGAGTCACAGAACTATGGTTACAAGTTCGGTCAAGAGGAAGAAACTTACAACATCGTGGCAGCTCACGGCTACTTCGGTCGTTTAATCTTCCAATACGCTTCCTTCAACAACAGCCGTGCCTTGCACTTCTTCTTGGGTGCATGGCCTGTAATCGGCATCTGGTTTACTGCACTGGGCATTAGCACCATGGCATTTAACCTAAATGGTTTCAACTTCAACCAGAGCATCATCGACTCACAAGGTCACGTGATCAACACCTGGGCTGATGTACTAAACCGGGCTAACCTAGGTTTCGAGGTAATGCACGAGCGTAACGCTCACAACTTCCCTCTAGACCTAGCTGCTGCAGAAGCTACTCCTGTAGCTTTGACTGCTCCAGTCATCAACGGTTAATCTCAACTTGGCTTAATCTGCTAAGTTAAAATAAAGCGCTCTCCATATGGGGAGCGCTTTTTTTTATTGACAAATTGCTCAAAATATTTATAGCGCTACGGGCAAGGTAAGAGGAATTTTACCTAACTAACCATCCTTAAAGAAGCAGGAGTGTTTCATTTCTCACCCTGACCTACGCCCTAGGCGCTATTAGAGCTTTAGGATATGGAGTCGAGTAGCCCAGGATTCGTGGGATGCTGGCACTTCCTCCTTCATCGCACGTATGCCGACATCCAACCGGACCCGAGCATCCTCGGAGAACACCCCAACGACAGTACCGTAGGTAATCGAGCCGAGTGCCAATTCATTCAAGGGAACAATTCTCAGCCTGGTCGCCCAGGATTCGTGGGATGCTGGCACTTCCTCCTTCATCGCACGTATGCCGAGATCTAACCGGGTGCTACCATCCTCAGAGAAGATGCCAACCAGATGATCGGGCTCCACAGGACCACTACTCGGTCCATCTAAACGCTCGATCACTAGCCGAGTAGCCCAGGAGTCGTGGGATGCTGGCACTTCCTCCTTCATCGCACGTATGCCGACATCCAACCGGACCCGACCATCTTCAGAGAATACCCCCACCAAGTCGTTCCACTCCGGAGTCCCTTGTGTATCTGCATACGCGATTCCAGAACCTAGAAACAAAGCAGTGCATAGAATTACTGCTAAGACTCCTGCTCTGAACCAAGATCGTAATTTGATAATCATCACTTCTTTACTGTTTTGATTTGAACTGATCCCAGGTTAACTAGTAGTGATTGCTGATTGTGCCTATGATTCCGCTCTTTCAAAGTCTCCCAAAGTTTGCGATATTTAGAGGGGTTTACCAAAACCACACGAGCGCGAATTCATAGTTGAATTTAGCAACGCCTACATAGCAAGCCTTACATCTGTATAATTTATTACAGAATTTAAGGAGAGGTATGGTGGTTGATACCCCTCGCTCCCCTACTGTGCTGATAGTGCCTATGGGGAAGTGTGGGAGTGGTAATATCAATCTTGCTTGTGAAAAAATAGTCGTATGGATGATGCAATGCCCTCTGTGCGGTCATCATCAGACCCATAAATAGGTCAAAACTAGTAAGGGAAGCCAAAGGTACTACTGTCCCGAATGCCTACAAACTTTCACTGAAACGTTTGATACTCTTTACTATCGCGCCACAAATTGAGCCAGAAAAAATTCCCACGGTTCTAAAGGCTTGCTCGGTAATAAAATTTTCCTAGTAAAATTTCCAGTCAAATTTCCCTAACGGCTTTGATCCCGACGCTCACCAAGCATAGGTAGAGCGCGGGACTTCCAGCCTAAAGATTAAAAGGTAAAGGTAGTTCTGAGGGTACCGATGACTACATCATCGTTGTCAGAACTTTGGTTAGGATTCAAAAGCCAAACTACACCAGGAGTGACCGAGATGTTGTTGTTGAGTTTGTACTTATAGAACGCTGAAACCTGGTAAGCAAAATCATTGTCAAAGTTACTGTTGCCATCATCTAAATCCAGTCCTCTGAGGGTTGGTGCCGCACCACCAAAAATTCCGGCGAGATTACCTTTTTTGCCCAAATCGGGGAAAGCGATACCAGCAGCAAAGTTCCAAATTTCAGCATCACCCAAGCCAATCAACTCAGCATCGGTGTAGCCTGCCCAGCCATTGAGTACGATGTTGGGGGTAAGTCTCAAAGAGGTTTGAACACCGAAAGAGTTACTTTCGACTTTTGCGCTATCAAAGTCAACCGTGCCTAAACTGGTAGCATTCCCCAAGGCTGCTGGATTGAGATTAGCCAGGGCCGTGCCAGTACCCCCTAGGATTAAACGGGGTCGTCCATCAGCATTATCTTCGTAACCCCGAATGTAGGTGAATCCAACTTTGAAATCACTACCATAAACCAACTGAGCGATCGCAGAAAAGTTGCCATTGAATAGACCCTGGCCTTCTTGAGGATTGCTAGCGGTGTTGGAGATGTAACCTAAATCAATCCGAACATCCTTGATGGGCTTGATGGCAAGAGCAGCACCAGCACCAAACGGCCCAATCCGATAGATGGGATTACGTTCAGCAAAACGGGTAATAGCATTGGAACCACCAGCACGACCTTCAAAGAAAGGGTTGACGGTATCTGCGTAATAGTGATGCAGTGCTCGGTTAGCCAACAGTTGAACCGTTACCTTATCCCCGAGCGGGAACTTATAGCGCAAGATATCAATAATAACGTCATTACCAGTTGGTCCATCGTAGGTAAAGCGACCTTCTTGAGTTCCGGCCAGCTCACCACCAGCCCCTGTGAACAACCTTGGTACATCCCCAGCTTGGAGACGGGTTAGGAGCGCATCCTTACCGGTAAAGCTGGTTACGAAGTTGAGACGAGTCCGGTTGTGAAAAACGGTCTGAACATCATCAGCATCCCCTCCAAAGGCATCAGCTAGAGCAAAGATCACCTCACCCTTGAGTTTAGTGGTAGTGGAAAACTGATGGTCTTCTAAGAAGGCTACTCGTCCTTCTAGGTTATCTACTCGTGCCCCTAGGGTAGCCAGTTCTGTTTCAAACTCCTGTATTAACCGTTGTAGACTTTCTAAGTCCTCACGAGTGATAAAATCTCCAGTAACGCCCCCCAGTAAACGCTCAATCTGGTTCAAACAGGAATTCAAACCAGCAGCAAATTCGTAGCGAGTCAAGGCTCGGTTACCCCGGAAGGTAGCATTGGGATAACCAGCAATACAGCCGTAGCGTTCTACTAAAGAGCGTAATGCTTCATAAGCCCAATCTCCAGGGGAAACGTCTCTGAGTTGAGACACATTAGTGACTTGTTCCATAGAGTCATCCTCTACAGTGTTTCCATTTAGTTGAGAAACACCAGTCACCGGTCCCATCAAGTCATCTTGTGCAGTTTCCTCGTCACCGTATGAGGTCACTGAATCACTAGCAGAATTACTGATAGTAGAATTACTGATATCAACCGTATGCCCAGTAGAGGCATCAGCCACTAATGGTAGATCAGAGGGAAGAACAGACTGAGTTATGGAGGTGAGGTCAGGGGCTGCTTCTACTGTCAGTGTTTCTACTGTAGTGGTAGGGTTGACAGCGGATTCTTGAGAGATTGTCTCTTCTGGCAAAGCTTCCTCAGTTGCTGCTACTGCTGAGGATGAAATCAATAGAGTTGCCCCAACAAACAAGGTGGGCGACTTTAGCACAGAGAGCCACAAATTTTTTGATCTGTTCACAGGGTTTCCTCACACACAATCAGGGTTTTGATAGGTGCGCTTTCCGCATCTAATTATTAAATTTGCCACGGGTCGCACCTCTGGATAAAGTCAACAGGACTACCGTCTCTTTTTAGGTATGTCACTAATTTATGACAAATTGATGACAATATGGCACACAGAGATAACAGATCAGGAAATACCAGCTTCAAAATTATGGTAGTTCTTCTGCTCATCTGCCGATCCCGTCATGGTCGTTTGTCTTGACTTAGTCTCATTTGAGCCCTTTTTGATCAGTTTTTGATCAAGGGATAGTTTAAGAGACGATTAACTTTACCGATTTAAGAATTACCTTGGATGGAGGTTTTGTTTGTATTTTTTAATACAAAAAATTTTGGCTTGATGGGATTAGAGCATAGTATACATGCAATTATGTAAAGAATTTCCCAGATTAAATCAGTATTAACGGCTTTAATCCAAATTTTTGATATATTATCAATAGTTATTTAAATTAATACTATTATAAGTAACAATAAACAATTATTAAATTCGGGAATCGGGAATCGGGAATCGGGAATCGGGAATCGGGAATCGGGAATCGGGAAAGAATAGGCAACAGGCAACAGGAAACAGGCAATAAGCAAGATTAAAGAAGCAATAGGCAAGAGTAAAGATTGAAATCAAAACATTTGTGTATCGTTAAGTAATTTATATGATAAAATACAGTGGTAGAATCCTTTGCTGGTCGAGTTTTATATAACGCTACGAAAGCTTACTCCCTACAGTTAGGTAAAGGGGAAGGCTACCGTTATCTCAAACCGGTGATTGCTCTGACGATTACCGATTTTATTATGTTTGCTGAGCATAATATGGTAACCTCTCATTTCCAGTTACGACAAAAAATAACCAACATCAGCTACGTATAAAATCCCTTAGAATTAGTGTTTGTAGAACTACCCAAGTTTGAGAAACAGTTGGAGGAGTTAGAGCAACTGGATGAGTTGTGGATGTATTTTTTAAAAAATGCGCCTTCCTTAGATAGGGTGCCACTGAAAATGGCGAATAAGCGTAAAAGAATACAAGGTAAAACTACTAGTTTTTGACCCAGACCAGGAGGTAGTTGTACAGTGGAACGATTGAACCAGTATCGGCAATGGATTCAGCAGGTTTTAGCTCGACATAACCAGTTTGTACCTTCCTATGGTGAGATTGAACAATTTACAGTTTGTGACCACAACGATGATCATTACTTACTAGTAACAGTTGGCTGGGAAGGTGACCGCCGAGTTTGTGGTTCGTTGATCCATATTGATATCAAGGGAGAAAAAATCTGGATTCAACATGATGGTACTGAGGTGGGTGTCGCCAATGAGCTAGTAGAATTGGGAGTACCTAAGTCAGAAATTGTCATCGGTTATCATGACCCCAACGCACGTAAGTTGACCGAATTTGCCGTAGGATAAAAAAAGTCAAAAGGCAATAGGCAATAGGCAATAGGCAATAGTGCATCTCATATTTGAAAATCTTGGGTAGGGTGCGTTAGGGGGGGTTCTCATTTTCCGCTTCGTAGTCAGGATTTGGACAGCCCGCCCCGTAACGCACCACCGGGTCTGAGTTATGCCTGAGTTGTACCTGAGTTGGGCTAAGTCCCTAGGCAAGAGCGTTATAGTTTGATTAGCTCATCTAACCTAGACCATGCCACGCTCACTCAGAGTTCGCCCAGAGTATATTGACCAGGTAAAATTAGCGGTTCAACGCAACGGTTTCCCTCGCCAGAAAGATTTAGCTGACGAGTTATTACTATCTCTATCAACCGTCAGTAATTATCTGAATGGGAAAGCTGTATATAACCTGCATTTTCAACAAATTAGTGAAAAATTGGGGCAAGACTGGAACGCGATGCTCCGTAGGAGCCGCTACGCGAACGCATTCTTTGACGAAAATACTGGCAATGATACGTCAGCCTATGGGACAGTAAACTCAGAAGTAGTGATCACACACTGCCCTGAAGAAGACTCTTCATTGATTTATGTTGAACGTCCTCCCATTGAACACTCCTGTTATCAAGCTCTTTTAGCTCCCGGTGCCTTAGTCAGGATTAAAGCCCCGAGGCTGATGGGGAAGACATTACTCATGGTGAGAATGTTGGATCAGCTTGCCCAGAAAGGCTACCGAAAGGCGTATGTAAATTTTCACTTAGCCCATAGCAATGACTTGACCGATGTCGATGGATTGTTCAAGTGGTTTTGTATCAGTGTTGGTCAAAGTTTGAAGATACCGAATCGGTTGAGAGATTATTGGGATGAAGACTTTTCCACCGCTAAAGTGGATTGTACCGAATACTTTGAGAACTATCTTCTGCCTGAAGCTGGCGCTCCCGTGGTTTTATGCCTAGATGAAGTAGACCGAGTGTTTCCCTACCCTGAGGTAGCTTCAGAATTTTTGGGATTGCTGAGGGCGTGGCACGAACGGGGGAAAGTCGAACAGGTCTGGAAACGGTTGCGGTTGGTGGTTGTCCATTCCACAGACGTTTATATTCCGCTCAATATCAATGAATCCCCGTTTAATGTGGGAGTGCCCATTGAATTACCAGAATTTACCCCTGAACAAGTCCAGGAATTAGCCCGACAACATGGACAGGATTGGAGTGAATCCCTTGTGGAGCAACTGATGGGGATGGTGGGAGGTCATCCTGATCTGGTACAGCAAGCCTTATCTCACTGCCAAATCAACGGTAATGATTCCCTGGCACAACTGTTGCAAGCGGCTCCTACAGATGCTGGCATCTACGCTAACCACCTGCGACATCTGTGGCGGATGCTGCAACCACACCCAGATTTGGCCAAAGCACTGTTACAGGTGATTGATGCTAACGCTCCTGTGCATCTGGACTTGATAGCAGCCTTTGAACTTCCCCAACCTAAGAGGATGGGGATTCCCAGGCACAACCTAACGGCTGTTAACTCCATGGGCGTGACTTTCCCTCGTTCCGAGGGTAGCCGGGTAAGATCGATACCCAGTTTTTTATATATTAACGCCATTGAGGGAAAAATTCATCCCCACCTTAAAAAGGATGGGGTATTCTTTTTCCCTGGCCTTTGGCCACGCTACGCGAACAAACTCCCTTCTTCGATAAGTTGTACAGCATGGGGCTAGTGAAAAAGCAGGGCAATCAGGTCAGGCTCAGTTGTAATTTATATCGACTGTATTTTAGAGACCACCTTGGAGAACTGTCATGAGTACAGGAGCCTATCAGGTTGGGGGATGCCTACCACCGGATGCTAGTACTTATGTCGTGCGTACCGCTGACGGGGAACTTTACCAGCAGTTGCTGGCTGGAGAGTTTTGCTATGTCTTGAATTCCCGCCAAATGGGGAAGTCTTCCCTGAGAGTGCGAACCATGAAACGGCTGCAAAACCAGGGGGTGGCTTGTGCATCCATTGATATTACCGAATTAGGAACCCAACAGGTTACCCCAGAGAAATGGTACGGTGGCTTAACCAAAACCCTGATTAACCGATTCGGTCTACAAGAGAAATTATCATTTCGCAGCTGGCTCAATGAGCACAAAGATATTCCCCCAGTACAGCTTTTTCGGGAGTTTATCGAAGAGGTATTACTGATCCAAATTGCCGAACCGATTGTTATTTTTATTGATGAAATTGATAGCGTTCTGCAACTGGCGTTTAAAGATGACTTCTTTGCCCTAATTCGAGCCTGTTATAACAAACGGGCGGAAAATTATGCCTATAATCGGATCAGTTTTGTGCTGTTGGGGGTGGCGACACCAGGGGATTTAATTGCAGATAAAGACCGCACCCCGTTTAATATTGGCCGAGCTGTTGAGTTACATGGCTTTCAACTCCATGAAGTTGAGCCATTAGTCAGGGGGTTGGAGGGACATGTCAGTAATCCCCAGGCAGTGATCGAGGAGATAGTAAAGTGGACAGGAGGACAACCGTTTCTTACTCAAAAGCTTTGTCAGTTGGTGGTGAGTTCTGGGTGTTGGGATCCCTCCCAACCCCCCTTAACAAGTTTGGATCCCCCCCAACCCCCCTTAACAAGTTTGGATCCCCCCCAACCCCCCTTCACAAGGGGGGAGAAGGAGAAGGAATGGATTGAGAAGCCTTTAACAAGTTTGGATCCCCCCCAACCCCCCTTCACAAGGCTATCCATTAGGCAAAAGTAGTCGAAACAGTGATAGAGACTAGGATTGAGGTAAGAATTGACAGAGGAGTGGTGAGAGCCATTATTAGACTAACAGGGGTCTCCCTTGACTGCGATCGCGTTCATCACAAATGCGATTGCCTACGGCAGCAGCTTGCGCTAATCGCACTTAAGAAGGAGCACCCTCGCGGGAGTGGACAGGGAGGTAATGGTTGTGAGAGTATCAGAGGAAAAAGTCAATCAGGAGCTCAAGAAAAACAAATGAAGGATTGGATTAGCCAGGAAATAAATCCTAAATTTTTCAGGACATACGCCATGCCAAAAGATTGAGAAAGACACTTTTGCTCTTAAGCGAGCATCCAGGAGAAACAGTACCACAAGCGAGTGGTAATGGGAGTAACAGCCAAAGTATTTACAGATTTTGGTCAAATGAGAAAGTGACAAAAACACAAATATTGGCTTCACACAGGGAAGGCGTAGTGAGGAGATGTCAAGAAGCAGGAGTAGTGCTGGCAATACAAGATACGACAGATTTGGAGTATACGACACATGAAGCAACGAAGGGTTTGGGATATATCAATCAGACCATTCAACAAGGAATCAAAGTTCATAGTTGTCTAGCGGTAAGTGTTAAAGGGGAACCATTAGGGCTGCTACATCAGCAGAGTTGGACAAGAAAGCATAGGAGTGGAAAGAAAAAAGAACGCAAGAAAAAACCGATTCAAGAAAAAGAAAGCTATCGATGGTTACAGACAGTTAAAGAAGCATCCGTTGGACTAGTCGAAAAAGCCTTGGTCATACATGTTGCTGATCGTGAAGCTGATATCTTTGAGTTGTTCGCCCAAAAGCGCTGTAGCAATAGCGAATTACTAATTCGAGGAGAATATAACCGCAGGGTGAAAGAGGAGATGGGATATCTGTTACCGATGATTGAACAAAGCCCAACTTTAGGTACAATGACCATCGACTTAGAGCGTAATCCCAAACGTCCAGCTCGTCAAGCAACGTTGCAAATTCGAGGTATGAAAGTGACACTGGAAGTGCCTCAAAATCACCCCAAACCTCACAATCTTGAACCAGTGGAAATTAACGTACTACTGGTTCAAGAGACTGAGAAACCGGCTGATGGTAGTCAACCCATTCGTTGGTTGTTGCTCACCACTCTACCCATTGACGACTTCCAAAAAGCTTGGCAATGTGTACGGTGGTATAGCTATCGATGGCTGATTGAACGCTTTCACTTTACCCTAAAAAGTGGCTGTGGTATGGAAAAACTTCAACTTCAAACCCGAGAGCGTTTACTCAAAGCATTGGCTACTTATAATATCGTTGCTTGGCGACTAATGTGGTTGACTTATCAAGCTCGACTTAATCCGGATGCTTCTTGCCAAGTTGTGTTCTCTCCAGCAGAATGGAAACTCTTGCGACGTAAATTTCAACCCAAAAACCGCTCAAAAAAACCTCCTACTCTTCATCAAGCTCTAATTTGGATTGCACGCTTGGGTGGATTTTTGGCTCGTACTGGAGATGGCGAACCTGGCTTGAAAACCCTCTGGCGAGGGCTTTCAACCTTCTACCATTTGCTTGAAGGTTCACAACTTGTTTCTACATCGTAGTCTCTATCACTGTTTCGACTACTTTTGCCTAATGGATAGCACAAGGGGGGAGAAGGAGAAGGAATCGATTGAGAAGCCTTTAACAAGTTTGGATCCCCCCCAACCCCCCTTCACAAGGGGGGAGATGGAGAAGGAATCGATTGAGAAGCCTTTAACAAGGGGGGAGAGGGAGAAGCCATGGATTGAGAGGTTAGTGCGATCGCATTTTATAGATAACTGGGAAGCTACCGATGAACCGGAACACTTGAAGACCATACGCGATCGCATTCTTTCTAATGAGCAACGGGCTGCCTATTTGTTGGAATTGTATCAGCAGGTGTGGCAGCAGGGGGAAGTTGTTGCTAATAACAGTTTTGAAGAGGGCAAGTTACAGTTATCTGGGTTAGTGGTCAAGCACAGACTTGGAACCTCTCCAGTGCTTAAAGTTTATAACCCGATCTACCGTGAAGTCTTTAATCAGGACTGGATTAACCAAGAATTATCCCAGTTACGTCCCTATTCGGAAGCCTTTAGGGCTTGGGTGGCCTCGGATTGTCAGGATCAGTCACTGTTGTTGCGGGGTAAAACTCTAAAGAATGCTCAAGCTTGGGCCAAGGGTAAAAATTTAAGTTATCAGGATCAGCAGTTTCTGGCAGCAAGTGAAAAAAAGCAGATAGAGGAGCAAATCGCTCAAAAAGATCGATTTGCGGAATTAGAGAGAGAGAGGAAAGATAGGGAAGCAGCCCAGAAGATAAATCTGGTACTAACTGAGGCGAATCGGAAAGCAAAACGACAGATGCTTTTCGGGTTGGGTGTCTTAATTTTAGCGTTATTGGGAGCTGGGATTTCTGTAAAAATAGCAGCAATTCGAGTGGCAAACGCAAATCGCCAGGTTGATTCTGCCAAAATAGAACGTGACCAGGCAAAGGAAGAAGTTAAATATGTCTCGCAGCTATCTGAACTAGCTGTAAGACTTCACAGTGCAAATAAGCGCTCTGAGGCAGCAAGAGCCAGGAAACAAGCAGCTCTATCCTTTGAGATTCAAGACTATGAACTCAAACAAGCCATGCTCCTGAGCAATATTTCAATTGCTTATCAGCAACTTGAGCAGTTCGATCAGGCAAATAAGGCAGTTTCAGAAAGTTTGGATATATTAGCAAATTCAGATAAGATAAACTCTCTAGATCACTCAGCTCTTCTTGCCCAATCTTTAAATATCCAAGCTCGTTTACTCGCAGCTCAAGGAGATACTCAAAGAGCATCGTCTGCTTACGCCGCAGCTTTTGATACTATCCAATCGTTAGGTAGTGATTTAACTAGGATAAATCCAGCTATACGGGTTTATTTTGTAGAAATTGTAGAGAGTGTTTATCAAGGGTTGATCGGGTCGCTTTTGGATTCTGAAGAAACTGGCTCTAACCAGCAAACTCTGATAAAAGTCCGTCAGGTTATTGAATCTCTCCATTTGACTGAACTCAACAACTTCCGTAAGATAGTTCCTTTGAATCCTAATCTAATCGAAATTGACCAGATTGATTCCCAAGCAGCAGTAATCTATCCTATTATTTTAGACGACCGCTTGGAAGTAATTCTTCACTTGCCCGGTCAACCATTGCACCGCTACTCAACACCCTTATCTACAGAAGAAGTATACAATACAATTAGTAGCTTTAAAATAGCATATTTAGAAGTCTATAGATTGATAAGGAAAGATTTGACTTGGTCAAAAAAAGTTTACGAATTACTTATTCAGCCAGCAGAAACTAAGTTAGCTAAAAGCAGCGTCAAGACCCTGGTATTTGTGCCAAATATTGGGCTAAGAGATATTCCTATAGCAGCTCTCCACGATGGTCAGCAGTATTTAGTAGAAAAATATGCCATTGCTGTTACCCCTGGTTTACAGATACTAGAGCCTCAGCCCCAGGTACACAGACCTTTAAGAGGTTTGATTGCTGGAGTTTCTCAAGGTCGCCAAGATTTTGGAGGCCGCCAATATTTTGGATCATCACCTGGAGTTGAGAAGGAGGTAGAACAAATTAGCTCAATGATACCGAGTTCAGTTCTACTCAATCAGAGCTTCACTAGTACAGCCCTGAAAAACGCACTTAACTCCTCTTCCTTCCCTGTAGTTCACTTGGGAACCCATGGACAGTTTTCTTCAGAAGATACATTTATATTGGCTTGGGACAAAAAAATTACAGCCAAGGACTTTGAGGAGTTACTGGGTTCAAGAGAACAGGAAAAATTCGACCCGATTGAATTACTCGTGCTCAGTAGTTGTGGAGGTGCTGTAGGGAATAATCAAACACCTTTTGGATTAGCGGGATTAGCCCTAAGATCTAGAGTACGCAGTATCCTGGGCACTCTGGTGGCTGTTAACGACGAATCCACTGCTGAGCTTATGGTTCAGTTTTACCAAGAATTCACTCAACGGAACCTTACCAAAGCTGAAGCCCTGCGCCATGCTCAGTTAAGTATCTTGAAAGACCCTAACTACGAACATGCCTATTACTGGGCACCCTTTGTTATAATCGGTGACTGGCGGTAAGGGGCTATGACCTAAGCCGTCAGCCGTCAGCCGTCAGCCGTCAGCTAAAAGCTCACGCTACTTGAAAAGTCGCAAACCGCTAGAAGATATTATTAAATTTAAAAAATATAATTTCATGAAAACATTTACTGCAATTGTTGAGCGAGATTTAGATACCAATCTCTACGTTGGTTATATTCCAAGATTTAAAGGCGCACATTCTCAGGGAGAAACCTTAGACGAGTTAAAGGAAAATTTGCGAGAAGTAATTGAAATGCTGCTAGACGAGAAAAATTTAACCTTTGAAACAGAATTTGTATGATAGTTACAGGATTTTTCATACCTATCAGGTACACAGTATTTTTTCCCGATTCCCGATTCCCGATTCCCGATTCCCGCCACACTAATCGGTTAATAGAGGCTCAGAGACGTTATATTGATGATCGAATAAGATGGGGATAGGAAGAATCAGCCATCTGTTCTACTTAATTGATGATCTTATTCAGGGGTTTGCTCAATTCCAGAGAAACGGTAATGCTAAAACTGCATTGTAGAGCCCTGATCTCTTTGACTTCAAGTTTTTTTAGCAGTTGTAGAACCCAGTGACATGGAGTATCAGCCACTGGATACTAACCACATTGCCTTGAGAGTCACAGAAAACAGACACTGACATATCAACCGCTACAGGTTTACCTTGCCGTGGACACAACACCACTTGCCAGTCCTTGAGCTTTTGCAATTCCTGGAGCTCGTGGAGTTGGTGCTGGAACCGATTAGACTCAGCGTCACTGATAAAGCTCATCAGCGGTTTACCCACCAGATAATACTGCTGTACGTTGAGTAGACTAGCCGCTGCATAGTTTGCTTCTTGGATAATTCCTTGACCATTGGTTACCAGGTAACCCTCGGGAGCCAATTCAAACAAATTATGGTAATGTTGTTGCCGTGATTCTAAGACAGCATAAGCCGCTTGCAAAGCCTCATACTTCTCGCTGAGTTCTTCAAAACCCGTAGAGAGTTCCTCTAGAGCAGCATAGAGCAGATCCGGCGGTGCATAGGATTGCTTAGTATCTAGTGATTCAAGTTTGAGGCACTTTTGAGCTGGAATCTCGTGCTTGGTAAAGTCAAAGCCTGGATTTGTGTCCAGTGAACTCAGAAGTGCTTTGAATACGGGATCGTCGTTTATATTCACTCGTATTTCTCCATCCACAGAGCAAGTCTAGGAACAATTGAGGCTGGATTACTCAACGGCCTTCTGCCAAATCGTCCCCTAGGGTTCGCGAGTGTACTTGATGCTAGCAAATTTTTGTGGCAAAATCATGAAGCAAACGCCCAGAATTGGCTGTTAAACCACGCTTGCTCCGCAATATCTTTGCTTTTTATTGATTTTTCTTTCTCTATGGATGGCTCAGATCGGCTCTCCTCAATTAAAATCCGCCTTAGGGATTTGAGTTAAGGGGTAGCCCACTTCTGAATTAAACCACAAGTATAGAGTATAGCACAAAAAAATGCAAGCGTTAGCAACGGTAGGCCCTGAAGGCTTGACGCACCTAGACTAATGGGAATTTACTGGGAATTTACAATCAAAATTTACAATGGGAATTTTTTGAGGGCTGCGATCGCATGCAAGCTCACGGAGTGATCTGAGTCTGCGACCAAGTCTTTGAGTAATGGTATTGATTCAAATTGAGCTAATTGTCCTAGGGACATAGCTAGAGTTTGTTTGATTTGCTGATCTTCAGTAGCCAGTTGCCCTGATTGACAAAAGTCGATCAAAATCTCAGCCGCTTTGGGTTTCAAATAGTCTGACTCTACCATCCCCAGGACGCTAATGATTTCCCGACAGACTGGTGTGGGTGCCGACCTCAGCACTGCTTGCAACTGTTGTAGGGAATTGCTAGTAAACTCCCAACTGAAAGCACGGACAATCTCGATTTGTAAAGTGATTGGTGTAGGTGGTGACTGGAGTGCCTTAACTAACGCTTGATGGGCGTCCAAGGTAGCTAAACGCCCGAGTGCGATCGCAGCTTGGTGGCAAACCTCCAAATTCAGGTCATAAAGCAATGGTTTAATCCGCTTGACTAGATCTAAATCTGGCAACAGAGTGCGTAGTAACCCTAGACCAATCACCGCTTCTTTCCTCACCGCTGCCACGTTATCGCTTAAGGCGTTCAGGAGCACTGGAGTAATTGAAGGTGAGCGAAAATTACTGAGGGTTTCAATAGCAGTAGCCCGTATTTCCCAGCTGGGGTCATTAACCACACTCAGCAATGGCTCAATAACTTCCGGACGATGAATATGAGCCAGGGCTTGCACTGCCAATAATCTGGCCTCTGGGGATTCTGGGAAACGGCTTAAAGCCGCCACTGCTGAAGTCCCAATGTTTGCCAGTGCTTCAGAAGCCATATAGGCTAACTCTTCATCCTCACCATCCTTCAGCAATTTGACTAGCACCATCACCACTGCCGGGTCATCAAACTGACCTAAGATCCGACCAGCAAACCAACGGACTTCCAAATCTAGTGCTTCATCTTCTAGGATGCTGATTACCGGAGCAATAACAGCTTTCCCCAGTTTTGGTAGCACCTTTACTAAATCCCATTTTTCGTGAAAATCCCCACTCTTTAGCACCTGTAATCCCAGACTCAAGGCTAGGTTAAATTCTTCATCATTTAACCGGTGCTGTGTCTGACCATTTTTCCCTAAGGACAACTGCTGAAGATGTTGAGTTAGTAATGAAAAATTTTCCTGCTGTCCAGCAAGACTGGCTTGTTCTAAAATGTTCAGCATTGTTTAATCGTTGCCTCACGGCAATAAAAAATTAACTGCACCAAATTAAGTGCATTTGACTACTATTCTCGATAGGAGAGGAGACTGATCCGACGAACAGGTGATTTTCCGACCCGAATATCGGACTCTAATTTAAGCGTTCTCCAATCAAAGCGTAATTATCAAATCAAAAATGTATTCAATGCAAAATTTTAATGCATTTAATACATTTTTATAAATTCTTTGTAACAAAAGCTACGATGTTTCACAATCGTGAAACCTATCGTTATATCTCGATATGGACTATTGATCTAATCACATCGACTTAGTCAGTGTTAGTCAGTGGAAACCTTACACAGTTAGACATCTTTACAATCCTGCCTGGTGGGAGGTTATCTCCACTGGGCATCTACCTTTAGGAGATGTCAAGGTGTCTAGCTTTCTTGATGCAGTTGCTCATGGTTTTGGGTCTGTGTGCGGAACTTGCTTCCGCACCTGTCTTGATGCAGTCGCTCATGGGGGAAACCCCCAAGACCGCGCTGCATCGCTCTCCAGCCCCGTGAGAACCCCCACGAGAGCACTGCATCGCTAATTAACCCCAACCCAGAAGTGGGTTCAAGTAATTATCGTGGTCTCGGTGCCAAGCTAACAGTTAAATCTTATGTAAATCCCATGTAAATCCCATGGAGTGATATAGAACAATGTCTTTACAAGTCGAACTATTAGAACAAAGCTTTGATCAGGTTAAGCCTCGCGCTACAGAATTTGTAGCCAGCTTCTACGAAAATCTATTCACCGATTATCCAGCCGCCCAGCCTCTGTTCGATACCACTGATATGGTGGCGCAAAAGAAAAAACTGCTGGCTTCCTTGGTACTGGTAGTGGAAAATCTACGCAATCCAGATACCCTGGGTGCAGCCCTCAAAGGGCTAGGAGCGAGACATGTTAAGTATGGAGCTCTCCCAGAACATTATCCATTAGTGGGCAATAGCCTCCTAAAAACCTTTGAGCAATACTTGGGTGCGGATTGGACACCAGAAGTCAAGCAAGCCTGGGTAGATGCCTACGGAGCCATTACCACCATCATGTTAGATGGTGCAGATTATTCCTCTGAAGAAGTGGAGTTAGATGCCCCAAAACCAGAGTCCACAAAACCCAGCCCCCAACAGTATGAGGTGCCGGAAACAAACATTAACTGGCCATTAGTCGGTGGAGTGTTTGGCGCTGGTGGAATTGTTACCCTGATCCTGGCCATGCTGTTGTAAGCCATGGGGATGTAAATAGTTAACAATGCCAAGCAATCTAGGTAAGTTTTTTAAGCCCACTATTCTCCAATCCAAAGTAGTCATCATCGGTGTGATGGTGATCCTACTAGCGTGGTTAACCGCTGCCTTCGCATTAGATCACCGCAGTGTGTTCCTTCCTGGCACTACCTCGGAGGGGCATGTTTTGTTTGAGGTGTCCTGTAACTCCTGTCATGAGGGGTTTAAACCGGTCACCAACGAAACCTGTATGCGCTGTCACGAAGCCGAAATGGCAGCAGATGCTCACGGAACTAAAAAGTTCCGTGACCCCCGTTGGGCTGAACTCTTAACCAAGATAGATGTACTGACCTGTACTGCTTGTCATAACGAACACGTCCATATATTTGGGCGAGGAGTTCACCTCAAGCCAGACCTATGTATGGCTTGCCATGAAGGCATCATCACTGGTGACTTAGCCAGTCATACAGGATTTACTCGGGATGGTTGCTGGACCGCAGGCTGTCATAACTTCCACGACCACCGCTCCATCTCCACAGGATTCCTGCGTCAGAATCTTGATCAGTTGCCAATGTTGCCAGAACCTGTACTGTTGGAGCGGACAGTTACTGCGGAATTAGAAGAACCGCCTACTCCCGATTTAGGTGAAGAATTCCTGGGGAGCGAGTCATGAAAAAACTGATTGTGATTCTACTCGTCCTAATTGGGTTGGTATTCGTCAGCGGTATCCGAGGTAACGCAAACACTGCTATTGATGTAGCCACTAATGGGGGTGTGCCCAAAGACCCCGGTGCATCCCTTTCCCAAGCAGAATTAGTTGAGATTAATCAGTTGTGGCAAGGCAGTGCTCATGCCTTAGCAGACGTCAACTGCTCTAGCTGTCACCAAGACTCTGAAACTAAAGAATTAGTGGTTAAACCAACCCAGGAAAGTTGTCAAAGTTGCCATGAGGTAGCGGTTGAGACCTTTCTGTATGGTAAGCATGGCATTCGGATCTCAGAAGGACTATCTCCCTTGACACCAGCAATGGCTCATTTGCCGATGAAAGAGTCAGCGATTGACAAGCAAATGAACTGCAACACCTGTCACAATGTCCATTCTGTAGATACCTGGCAAGCCTCTGTAGATTCCTGTTTAACCTGTCATAATGACAACCACTCCCTTAACTATCAAAACTCAAAGCATGCCCAACTATTTGCTGACCAAGGTACCTTACCCAGACCTAATGGTGAATCGGTGACCTGTGCTACCTGTCATTTACCTCGTCAGCAGCTGGAAAACACAGAAAACACCATTGTCGTTAATCACAACAATACGTTTACTCTTAAACCACGCGATCGCATGGTTAAGGAAGTTTGTATGAACTGCCACGGCGTCGAGTATAGCTATAACAGCATCTTCGACGATGAGCTAGTGGAGGAAAACTTTGCTGAACCTCCTACCCTAAAGCTAGAAACCTTTGATCTAGTTCGTGAATTTGAGAAGAAACGGTCGAGTCAGGCCGAATAGTAGTTAAAGCTACTAATTAACCCTACTAATTAGCGCTACTCGGTAGTTAAAGCTACTAAATAAAGCTACTAATTAACGCTACTAGTAGTTAAAGCTACTAGCTAACCCTAATCATTTCTAGCGCTACTCATAGCTACGTCATAGCCACGTCATACCAATTAAGTACAACGAGAGGAGACACGAAATCATGGCAATCAAGACATTGCTACATCGCATGAAAACCAAAGCTGTGGGATTAATTGCCTTAGGTTTAGCGATTTGCGTCACTGTTGTCGCTTGTGGTGGCGGTTCCACTCAGCAAGCTTCAGGTGTTGCTCCAGAAATAGTTGTGGATTATATCCATACCGTGCTCTTAGCAGACCGCACTGCTTATACCAAGCATGTCATTAACCGCTTGAAGACATTAGAAGGCAAAGAGAAGCCAAAAGGAGTAGTTGATGCGGAAGCCACTGAAGGTTGGCAACAAACTGGTGGTATTCCCCTACCAGCTCAGATGTTCCGTCTAGGAGCAGAGATTGCTTCTGAGAACGGACAGTTTACTTACGGCTTAATTTCCCCTTGGAACATCAACGATAACCAAGCGCCAAAATCTGAATTTGAAAAGAAAGCGATGGCAGAAGTGGTTGAAACTGGTGAGCCTTACATGGACTATCAAGAAATTGCTGGTACAACCTATTATTCTGCCGTCTACCCTGATAAAGCTGTGGCTGAAGCCTGTGTCTCTTGCCACAACACCCATCCTGTACACAAAGAGCGCTATCCCGACAAAGTCTTTGAGATGGGCGAAGTCATGGGTGGTATCATCATTAATTTGCCTCTAAAAGGCACCTAATTTTTAGGGGAAATGTGTCAGCATTCAGCAGTCAGCTATCAGCTATCAGCTATCAGCTATCAGCGATCAGCTATTAGCTATCAGCTATCAGCTATCAGCTATCAGCTATCAGCTTATGCCCTACGCGCACGCTACTTGAGGTGCTATCAGCTATCAGCTTATGCCCTACGCGCACGCTACTTGAGGTGCTATCAGCTATCACCCAAAGACTGACAGCTGACGGCTGACGGCTGACGGCTGACTACTGACGGCTGACGGCTGACGGCTGACGGCTGACTGCTGAATGCTTAAAAAATAGGTTTAACCGAAAAGCCACTATGTTATGAAGCCCAAATTTTCTACCTTAATCATCCTCACCTTCATCTGTGTGGTAATTCTGACTCCCTTTGCCCTGAGTCCCCTTTATCTACCGATGCTGCGGGACAATTATTTTAAATGGTATCAGCTTTTACAAGGGGAACTTTATAAGCAAATTACCGGCTATCTATCCCTAGCCTTTGTCTTGTTTGAGATGGTACTAACGGCTAGAAAGCGTAGTCGTGGCTGGATGATTAAGCTAACTATTCCTGGTTCCATACTGCTGTGGCGGAGTTTACATATATTTCTGGGAGTCGCCCTGTTAGGGACAACATTAATTCATACCATTGGGGCGACTGGTAAGAATTTTAATTCTATATTCCTGTGGGTATTTTTTGGTGTAACCCTATCGGCTTTAGTAGGTGTTGTGGCGGAAACTGGGGTACTGGAATCTCCTAGAAAATATTTTGGTTGGGTGCCAGCAAAGGATGGCATTGGCACGATGCTACCGGGTATATCTAAAGGTCCCCTAATTCGTAATCTACGCTCTATCTGGCTATCCACCCATATCTTCCTAGTCAGTGTCTTCTTTGTCATGCTAGGATTTCACATATTTCTCGCCTATTACTATCAGTAAACAGGGAATAGGGAATAGGGAATAGGGAATAGGGAACAGGGAATAGGGAACAGGGAATAGGGAATAGGCAATAGGCAACAGGCAATAGGCAACAGGCAATAGGCAACAGGCAATAGGCAACAGTAGTAAAGAGATACGATGATTTTTTGGTGTTATGATAATTCAGTATTTTGTTTCATGATCTATGCTCCCTGGTCTCTGGTCCCTGCTCCCTACAACCCAGGAATTTAGACATCACCCAATTGAGAAATACTATAATGAATAGTGAGAAAGGAAAACTCAGGGCAAAACTCAGCATTGTTGTAGGAATAATCACTGTTGTATTCGCCGCTGGAACATTTTTCCTAACTCGTTCTGATCTATCTAGCCTTAGCACTTCGACCGTGGCTGGGTTAGCTCTAATCAAGACAATGGTAAAGCAATCCGTACCTTATGAGCTTGCTTTAAGCAATAATAAGCCCACTGTAATAGAATTTTACGCTGACTGGTGTACCACTTGTCAATCCATGGCTCCCATCCTAAACAAAGTACACCAACAGTATGGAGAAACCGTCAATTGGGTGATGCTAAATATAGATGACCCCCAGTGGGCTAAACCCATTGAAAAATACCGAGTGACTGGTGTGCCTCAATTCACATTTCTAGACAGTAATCAGCAAGAGACAGAAATCCTAGTTGGGAAAATCCCTGAAACAATTATCACTAAAGTGTTGCAAGAGCTATTATCCTGAAAACAGGATGACCATAGATTACAAGCTGTTACAAGGGGTGACAAGCTGTTACAAGTTGCCGGTTATAAAGTTACAGGTTATAAAGTTACAGGTTATAAAGTTACAGGTTATTAAACTTTAAACAAACCAACTTTCAACCTTCAACCCTTCAACTTTCAACCCTTCAACCTTGGCCTTTCGGCCACGCTACGCGAACAACCTTCAACCTTGGCCTTTCGGCCACGCTACGCGAACAACATTCAACAACACAACCTTCAACAACACAACCTTAAATAATATCTGTCTAGAAAGCTGCCAACTTTAAGATACCGATATCAAAACTACGAGACATGACTGCACTAGTTAAGTCTGCACCACTAAGGTTAGCACCACTCAAATCCGCACCCTGAAGGTTAGCACCACTCAAATCTGCTCCTTGAAGATTAGCACCACTCAAATCTGCTCCACGCAAATCGGCTTTGTGTAAGTTAGTTTCAGTCAAATTTGCCTTGATTAAAGTAGCTGCAGTTAAGTCTATCCAACTGAGGTTAGCTCTAGTAAGGTTCGCTTCGGTAAGGTTAACCCCTTCTAAAATAGATACATAAAGCTGAGCACCACTAAGATTTATCCCCTCAAGATCTACCCAACTCAACATTTCCTCACTCAGATTTATGCCCCGAAAATCCCGTTCTCCCCTAGCATATCGCTTCAGGAGTTCCTCAGGATTGGTTGTGGTCAGTTGGCTAGATGGACTAGTGTACAACAGCATAGATAACCTCAAACGTGATCTGGATTCGGTCTGGTGTTAGTGACAATTCCTTACAGATGGGAGATTGTAGACAGACCGTAATATGGCCAGTATCGAAGTCTGATGTTAGCGATCGCGTTTACGGAATAGTTGAGTAATGTTTAATTTAGTAGGCTAATTGACTACACCTTTAAGATTAAAAAATTGCTAAATGTATAAATTAATACAGTATTAATTTAAATTAATGGTAATAGTAGATGACGTTAAGGCGTTTTGGTAAAAGCGATCGCTTAGTTTGAAAAAAGCGAAAAAAAACATAATTTAGGAAAGAGCTTCTGTTGATAAAATTGTTTGAGACCAGGGTATATTATATAGAGATAAGTTATAAATTATTGGTAAAAACTATTCATAATTACCTTATAGTTACTGAACCATGTTATGTGCTTCCAAGATTGACCAGTATGTTCAAAAATAACCTAGGATTGCTATATGCTTGAGCATACCTTAAAATTTATTGGCTCGATTAAACTAGCTGTCCCTTTACTTAGTATGATTGTCGCTATCTTAATTGGGGCGACGTTTTACGAATCTCAGGTAGGGTCAACTACCGTGCAACAAGAGATTTACAAAAGTCCGTGGTTTGGGGCCTTAATGTTCCTACTAGCCCTCAACTTAGCGGTCTCAGCTCTGTATCGCTATCCCTGGCGAGGTGCGCGTAAAATCGGCTTTGCTCTGACCCATCTTGGTATCATCGTAATTATCGCTGGTTCAGCGGCTGTAATCCACTTAGGTGTAGAGGGCATGTTACCTTTGCGCACCGATACGGCTTCGAGCAATCAGATTCGGGTTGAAGGGGAATTGTTGGAAGTGATGACACCATCATCAGAGTTGCAGCAGGCTGATGTATTGATCAAGCCAGATGGTTCAGTCATGCCCAAGCAAATTGGTAAACTGTCTTTGCTAGACTACAGCGACAACACCATCAAAACAGTCAGTTTTACCGAAGGGGCAACGGCAGATAATCTAGCAGTAGATAATCCAGCTGTGCGATTACGCTTGAAAAGCGATCGCATGGGGCAAACCCTAGAGCGCTATTTAGCTGTAGCCCCAGTAGCCTATAGCAAAGTAGGGATTGGGCCAGCTGAATTAGAAATCATTCAGGTAGATACGGTAGCGACAGGAAAAGGCAAATCTCTGCTATCCCCCCCTCAAGAACAAAACCTGAGTCCTTGGGGAAGCATCGAGGTAACCTCAAAAGAAAGGGACAAGATAGATACAGAGATTATCGATATAAAACAAGCTCTGTCATCCCAAGCCCCAGACTCCTCAGTCAAAGTCGTCGATTTTTGGCCAGATTTCCGACTAGACAGCAACAACCAACCGACCACGGCCTCCCAACAACTGAGAAATCCCGCAGTACAGTTGGAGGTATCCACACCAGAAGGGCTTGAACGCTGGTTTGTGTTTGGAAAGGAAAACTTTCCCCCAATTCGTTCAGTGGTATCAGGACAACCCCAAGAAGGAATTGAGATTAGCTATAACATTCAACCCCAGGAATCACAGGATTATTTCCGGGTGATCGTGACTCAATCAGGTCAGCTATTCTACGCTGCCCATTCCTCGAAAGGATTTAAATCTGGGACTTTAGAGGTTGGAAAAGCTGTAAGTCCCGGTTGGGCAGACTTCCAAATTACCCTAGACGAGTATATTCCCCATGGCAAAATCAATCGTCAGGTCATACCTGTATTTGACCCAACCGTTAAGGGAGTACCAGCTTTATTAGTCAGCACCGACACGGGAACCCAAACCTGGTTACCCTGGGGCGAACCGACTACTATTAACGAACCAACAGGAGAAATCTTTGCTGCCTTTAGTCCCAAACTCTTGCAACTGCCGTTTGCGATCGCATTAGAAGACTTCATCGTTGAACGCAATGAAGGCAGTGATTCCGTTGCCATGTGGACTAGCAAAATCCGGATCGAAGACCGGGATCACAATGTCATCTCCCACCGCAACGTTTGGATGAACCATCCCACCTGGTATCAAGGCTGGAAAATAGCCCAAGCTTCCTGGAATCCCGGTGACTTAAAACAATCAACCCTACAAATCAAGCGAGAACCAGCCTGGGTAACTGCCTTAACCTGGACAGGCTCCGGTCTAGTAATCAGTGGCATCACCATCATGTTCTATGGTCGAGGGGTAGCCAAAAAACTGCGCCGCCAGCCACAGGAGGTTGAAAGTTGTAGGTTGCAGGTTGAGGGTTGAAAGTTGAAGGTTAAACGTCGTTCGCGTAGCGTGGCCTTTTGGCCAAGGTTTAAGGTTCAAGAACGTTGCAGGTTAAACGTTTGACAGCATCTTTAGTACCAAAATTATTTCTAAACCTGTCCTTTTGTGTTCTGTGTGCCCAAATCCGAAGTTGCCTTGTACTACCATTCTCCATAGCATACTTTGTTCTAGTTCAGATTAGCGTTTACTTCTGTTCAGCTTTTACTCCCGTGCTCTGATGAAACCACTCCAACTCCTAATCGGACTCTGTCTCGGAATCGTAATCCTGATCATACCTCCAACCCAACTGCAACCATCACCCCTAGACCCCTTACAAACCCTAGCGGTTCAACTGGATGGACGCAAAAAACCCTTAGACACCTTAGCTCGAGAAACCGTAGCCAAAATCCACGGTTCAACTAACTACCGCCTAGAAAACAGTCAAACCCTCAACTATCTCCAAACCTATCTATCCCTATGGTTTAATAACCGAGACTGGAACCAAGAACCCTTCATTCTACTTACCTACCGCCCCCTCAAAGAAAAAATTGGTCTTGACCTAGAACGAAAATACTTCTCCTTCGGAGAATTAGTCAGTTCCAACCTAGGTGCCATCGTTCTGGAAGCTAATCAAAAAGAAGCGGACAACATTGAGCTGACCAGAGACGAACGAGAAGCCCTCACCATAGAAGACAGACTGGCATTAATGTTACGCACGGTAGGTACCGATACCCTACCCCTAGTTCCCCATCCCAGTGATAGTAAAGGCACTTGGGTAAGCATACCTCAATCGCAACAGTATTACACCAACGAACAAATTAGCCCTCTACAGCAGAGTTACCAAACACTCAAACAAGCCTATCGTTTAGATCCCCTACTGACTACTGTTGAGGTTGGGCAAGTCGCCGAAACACTACATCAGCAGTTAGCCGCTCTTAGCCCTGAAATTTACCCCAAGGATTCCGTGCTGCAACGGGAAGTTAACTTCTCTAGTTTTCGCCCGTTTAGTAAAGCCTGGAAAATTTATGCGATCGCATTACTAGTCCTGTTATTAGGATTATCCTTCAAACAATTCGACCTCTACTCAGGTGCAGTAGGAATTTTCCTCACAGGTCTTTTCATCCAAGGCTACGGCTTTATCACCCGCATGGAAATTGCCGGACGTCCCCCAGTCACCAATATGTATGAATCCGTAGTGTGGGTTGGATTTGGGATTGCCGCCATTGCCCTAGTATTTGAGCTAATCTACCAAGCAAAATACTATCTGTTAGCCGCTGCTCCTTTATCAATCCTTTGTCTACTTCTAGCAGACAGTCTTCCAGCCGTTCTAGATCCAAGTATTGCCCCCCTTGTACCAGTACTACGGGACAACTTCTGGCTCAGTATCCACGTTCCCACCATTACCCTCAGCTATGCTAGTTTTGCATTAGCAATGGGATTAGGACATATTATTCTAGGACATTATCTAGTTGCTCCCCAATCCTTTCAACGAATTGCCCATCTATCAAAATTCAACTATCGAGTCCTACAAATTGGTGTTTTACTGCTCACTACTGGCATTATTCTCGGTGGGATCTGGGCTCACTTCTCCTGGGGTCGCTTCTGGGGTTGGGACCCCAAAGAAACCTGGGCGTTGATTGCCCTAATGTGTTACATAGTCCCCTTACATGGTCGTCTGGTAGGATGGTTAGCAGACTTTGGGATGGCAGTCATTAGTGTAGTTTGTTTTAATGCTGTGTTGATGGCTTGGTATGGCGTTAACTTTGTTCTCGGTACTGGTTTACACAGTTATGGGTTTAGTACTGGTGGCTCAGAATTAATTGTGGGCACGCTAGTTGCTTTAGACTTATTATTTGTAGGAGCTGCAGCTACCAGACATAACCGTTGGTTTATCTCTAAATCTAGTCAAAATCTAGTGAAACAGTTTAGTAAAAAGCAACCAGTTATGGCTAAAGAGAATTAAAAAAAATTTAAACTAACTTTAGCAAAGGGAACAGGGAACAGGGAACAGGGAACAGGGAACAACCATTATCAAAATTGATTGATAATTGCTATTAAAAGGCAAAATGCCAACTAATCACCAAGATATTATCCAGCTAATTAGCCGGTAATACTTTCGATTCCAAATGCCTAGTTTTAAAGATGAGATAATTAGAGCAAGTTCAGATAATAATTTCTCAAAAAATATAGCTTTATTCTAGTAGGTAATCTCCCTACTATTCCCTTCCTGTTCCCTGTTCCCTGTTCCCTGTTCCCTATTACCTACTATTTATAAGTGTTCAACCCCACATCATATTAATCGTTTATGGTTTATTATTAAAATAAATCGTTTTCCAGCTAGAGGTATACTATGGATCGTCGTAAATTTATGGGCTGGTTTGGTGTTGGTGCATTAGCTACTTATCTACCAGTAGCATTAGCTGCCTGTAGTCCTGAGCCAAGTCCGCCAAAAGCAACAGAAAAGAAAAGTCCTAATATTGATAAGTCGGTGCGAGAGGATGGATTCCAAGCCGTTGGCACAGTGCAGGAGTTAGAAGAAAAAGGCAAAATTAGCGACAAGATAGCAGATATTCTAGTCGTCCGTAATCTGAGCAACAATAGTCTTGTTGCCGTAAACCCTAGGTGTACTCACCAAGGTTGTAGCGTGGATTGGAAGCAAGAGGACAAAATATTTAACTGTCCTTGCCACGGTTCTAAATTTGATTTAGATGGCAAAGTAACGAAAGGACCTGCAGACAAACCCTTGACAAGCTATGAAACAAAGGAAGAAGATAATTTAGTTTTGGTAAAAGTAAGCTAGTCATTTAGGAGCAGGTTTAGTTTTGCAGCTGAAGTCCCCCTTTTTAAGGGAAACCAACGGGGTATCTGTTTGTACCTCATCGGAGAGATAATTGCTATATAGCACTACGCATTAAGGTGTTTGACATTGATACAAGCATGATTTGCTGTTTTAGTGAACTAAAGCCGTGCATGGCTCTTGCCAATGCCATTGCGCGTAGCGCTATAACTAACCTGCTCCTGCCCCTTTCCAATTCAAAAATTAAAGCTTTGTTCATTTAAAATTATGTCTTGATAAGTACCTGACTTCACTAAACGACCTTGATCGAGTAAATAGATACAATCACAATGTTCAATCGTGGAGAGACGATGGGCAATGATAATCATCGTTTTAGTGCCATTCAAGGATTTAATTGCTTCATTAACCAAGTATTCAGTTTCATTATCTAGTGCAGAAGTCGCCTCATCTAGGACTAAAATTTCCCTCTGATGGTAAAGTGCGCGAGCAATTCCTATCCGCTGACGTTGACCACCAGATAAACGCACTCCCCGTTCACCAACAACAGAGTTAACTCCCTCAGGCAATTCCTCAACAAACTCCGCAAGTTGAGCAGATTGCATAGCGTGATCTAATCGTTCTCGATCAATCAAATGCTTTGGAATACCAAAGGCAATATTTCCTTCGATTGTGTCATCTATGAGAAAAATCGACTGTGGGATGTAGCCAATTAAATTTTGCCAGGAACGCAGATTATTATATATCGATTTACCATTGTACCTAATCTCACCACTTTCAGGAGCTAACAGACCTAAAATAACATCAACTAATGTTGTCTTACCTGAGCCTGATTTACCGATTAAAGCAATAGATTGACCTTTGTTAATAGTCAACGATATATTCATAATAGTAGGGTCTAAAACCTTGGGATAGCGGTAGGTAATTCTATCAATTTCGATGTGATTATCCTGGTGTGATAGACTTCTATTAACGTCAATAGATTTGACAAAATCCCTGAATTGAGATGAGGGAGTATTAGGCTTGGATAGGGCAGATAAATCTGATAAATATGTAGGCTCAAAAATTTCCTCTACTTCAATATATTCTAACTCTTTTAAATCCAAGTATATTTTATTAATCGAATAGCTGGCGTTTCGCATCAAAGCAATATTAGATGTTAAATGACTAAATGCTGGAATCATACGTACGGAAGCCAAAGCGAAAATACCTAAAACTTGGATAATATTTTCTGTCCCAAGGTTAAAGACTAAGACTATAGATACAAAAGCTACTAAAAATGTCACTAAAATCGCTTCAATTATAATGCGAGGCAAAGCTTGAAACGTATGAAAGGATGTCATGCCATTAACCAGTTGATCGACTTGATCATTCATTTGCTTTTCAAAGTAAGATTCGCAACCAATAATTCGTGTTTCTTTTAATCCTCCAAGGCTATGATTTATGATGCGAATCATTTCTTCCTTAGATTGAGATACCTTTTTTCCCCATTCGGAAATTTTGTCTTTAAATTGGTAGATAATTCCCAAGGGAATTAGTAAAACCAAGGCTAGAGTGATTGTTGCGATTGGATCTGTGATTATTAGTAAAACAACTAAAAATACTATAATAATAAAACTAGCTACGGTTTTTAGGAAAGGAATCATGAATTTTACACTAAAAACTCCAGAGTCTTCCAAAACCGTGTTGATCAAAAAAGCCGTATTTTTCCTAAGATGAAATGTGTAAGGAGCTACCAAGTAGGCATGGAGCAAATTTGAGGATAGTTCACCGTACTGAGTGAAGCTAAATTTAAAGATATATTTTTGAGCTTGGAAACTTAATAAGGATTTAGTCCAGAAGGCAAGAATAATGATTAAACCTAGCAAGGCAATAAACTGAACTTCAGAAGTTAAACCTAACTTGACATAAACCCAATGCAGCCGATAATTTAGTTCAATCAACCTTGGGTTAGTAGCTAACCCCATAAATGGCCCCACAAGTCCAATACCTACAGTATCCAGGAGAGAGGTTAGTAAGATTAATAACAGAAGAGGGATAAGTCGGAGTTTTCTTTCTCCGAGGATGTATAAAAAATTTGACAAATAGCTAACCATTTGGTATGTAAATTATTATGATGATAAAGGAATAATTTAGTTTAAATCAGCTTGATGATGTAGTCAAAGATAAGAGGGAGGATTAAGGTTAGGTCAAATCTAGACAATTTTCCCAGTCCGATCCATTGCCGACCAGCATCAGGAGACCCTGGACAATCTCAATCCCTTCCACAAAGCCATTCAGCTCTAGAAGGTGAACTAATGGCCAATTGCGTTGATTGAAGCAACTCTGATTAGACTGTTAGCATCGATAACGTTTATAAACAAGTTTTCAAAATGCAGAAGCCCACAAGCCCTGTTAGTGTCGGCATTCTGTCTAGGTTATAGCTCACAACCTATTTAGAAGTTTTATAATTACCTTATTTATTAGAAAACGGCAAAAAACTAATACTTTTATAGTTGTGATTTAACCTTATTTTTACTATAATAAGTCACGGATTTATTTAATATATTTTTTTGATTTTCTTTGAGGTTTTTATAGATAATTATCATAAAATTTTATAGTGTGTTTTCTATGATTTTTTCTCAGCCAAATGCCGGGAATCAGGATAAAATAAAATGACAGGTCCGCGCTATCCACGCTCTCGGACCCCTTTAGGGATGATGGTACTACCTTGCCCTTAGTGCTTACTTCACTAACCTGAAAAATGCTCAAATGACCAATGACGACTGGCTAGAAATCGGTAGAATTGTTTCCCCCTATGGGTTAAAAGGAGAGTTGCGAGTCTATCCAAGTTCTGACTTTCCCGAGAGGTTTGAGGAGCCAGGACAGCGCTGGTTAAAACCACCACTTCCCCCTTCCTCGCGGGGGATTAGAGGGGATTCCTCTCCCCGGGATAATCCACCCCAACCTGTAGAATTACTTTGGGGACGTTTTGTCCCTGGAAAAGGGTTATATGTTGTGCAGCTAAAGGGGGTAGACAACCGGGATCAGGCAGAGGCGTTGCGCGGTTATCAACTGTTGGTACCAGCCAGCGATCGCCCAGAGTTAGAAGAAGATGAGTATCACATCTTAGATTTGATTGACCTTGAAGTCTTTAATCAACTCACTGGTGAAGCTGTGGGGGTAGTCGTAGACGTGATCCCAGCCGGTAATGACCTTTTGAAAGTCAAATTGCTATCTTCAGTGCAACCGCCCCCAACCCAGCCGGAAACTCCACCACCAACTCGAACTAGCAAGAAACGCCAACCCAAAGGTAAGAAAGAACCACAGCCAGCAACGGTACTGATTCCGTTTGTGAAAGCGATCGCACCAGTGGTCGATCTCGAAAATGGTCGGATTGAGATTACCCCTCCTACCGGTTTACTAGAAGTCAATCAACCTTAATTCATAAATAATTCTAATGGATCTATAATTTAGCAGCCAGATTTGGCAGCCAGTAAAATCTACCCTTCATCCCTTCATTTGCATAGGAAGTTCTCCTTGTGAGGGCGATAAGCGCCCCGAAATCCTGATCAGCTCTAGCTTTCAGGTCACTATTATCCCAAATTATACAATGCGCGATATAGTCACTTACATCGCCACTTACCAAGGCGGGGTTAAGTGAAATCCTCCTGGGAGTCGAAAGCTGATATTGAAGCATTAACCTTAGCAATCCTTGCTAGGTCATGTTTAATCGTCTTTTAATACCAGCTTTTATTATAACTAATTTATCATCCAGAATCAACTTAGTCCCTAAATATTTAGTAATATTAAAATGAGTAAGTTAATTAAAGTTAACAAAAAGCTGTGTTTACACAAAATTCACAATCATACCACACTACGGAAAACCATGTTTGGAACTGGCAAGGTAACCAGATTGAATACACCGTAATGGGGACTGGTAAGCCTCTACTTTTGGTTCATGGTTTTGGGGCATCCATTGGACATTGGCGCAAGAATATTCCTGTCCTAGCCGCAGGGGGTTATCGAGTGTTTGCCATCGATCTGCTGGGATTTGGAGGTTCTGATAAACCTGCCCGATCCTACACCGTAGAGTTGTGGCAACAACAAATAAAGGACTTTTGGGATACCTACATCAATGAACCTAGCATATTTATCGGTAACTCCATTGGTGCTCTGTTAAGTCTGATGGTGGTCACAAACTATCCTGAGATTGCTGCTGGTGGTGTCTTAATCAACAGTGCTGGTGGACTCAATCACCGCCCTGAAGAGCTAAATCTACCTTTACGGTTGGTGATGGGAGCTTTTACCAGATTAGTGAACTCTCCAACCTTTGGACCGTTCCTGTTTAACCGTATCCGCCAGAAAAATCGCATCCGCAGCACCCTCCGTCAAGTCTACTGTGATTCAGATGCCATTACAGAGGAACTTGTAGAGTTAATCTACCAGCCTGCTTGTGATCCCGGTGCTCAAAAGGTATTTGCATCAGTTCTTACTGCTCCTCCTGGTCCTAGACCTAGTGAACTTTTACCGAAGTTACAAAGTCCTCTACTCATTCTTTGGGGAGAGGAAGACCCTTGGACACCGATTTCTGGTGCTACCATCTTCCAAAAACAGAGTCATCAGGGTAAAGACGTAAAATTTGTAGGAATTCCTAAGGCTGGTCACTGCCCTCATGACGAAAATCCAGAGTCCGTAAATTCACTGATTCTCGATTGGTTGTCATCTCGCTGGTGAAATAGAAAAGGAAGTCATTAGGGTCAAGCACGTAAGTAAGAAGGGTAAACGTTAACATTTACAGCTATTGATAATACTGGAAATTTCCCCTGTAACCCAAGAGACGATTAGGTAAATTCACTGATTATAGATTGGCTTTTTTACGGATATAAATAATAATAAGCAATATCCCTGAAGCCATGAAAATAGTATCGGTGATTAGCCGTAAGCACATAGTGATTATGGAATCAACAGCTAGATTTTCGGTGCATAGATTGTTACAGGGAATCCATGTGAAGTAACCGAAATTGAATGAGTATAAGCTATGTACGTGTTATTACTGATGACCGGAGCAGGAACAGTTAATTTAACTGCTTCTTCAACAGGTTTGAATGATTTAGATATTCTTAAGAAAGCCTTTGTCAGGGTAAGATTGCTCAAATAACCTGCTAGGGTGCCTCTGAAATCAAAATCAGGTAAAGCTCTTGCACTATTCCCCAGAAGTATTTAAGTGAATTCACGGCAAGCTTTTTGAACTCTTGCTGATTCTTAAAGATTGTTTAAGTGGTTGTCGCGACGTCTTTATTGTCAAGAAATATCACAATTTAGAAGAAACCCAACTTGGCTTCCAAGCGTTACGAATTTAACGCGGAAGCTTTAACTCTTTTGTTGCCAACATAGGATTTACCGAGTCAGGGGGTTAACCCCCCCATAGATGATGGGACTATTAGGGAGACTATATCACTTATCCTCTACTAATAGTTGTGAATAAATTGTGAATGCAGAAGTTCTATAAGAATTCTTAGGAGGTCATGTATGGACAGGAGGAGATCATAATAATGACAATTGAAGAATTAGCCAAGGGTTATATGACAGCTCCAGCCTATGAAGCTCCTATATCGTTAGTTAAAGAGTTTCGTCAATTTGTGATTGACTTAGCAAAGGTAGAACTGCAAGGGGTCAATTTTGAGTACGTTGACTACCAACCCTACTTTCGAGGAGCAGATCTATGTCTGAATGACATCAAAGCGGACTTTGAACAAGGAAATGTTAAAATCAGCGCCCAATATAATGAATCAGATCTACTAGGTAAGGACGTCAACTTAATTTACCGATGTATTCATGAAAGGCATCACGTTAAACTAGATGTGGACTTTGGCTGGGAAGGCGAGTGCGCCATTGCTGCTCACATTATGTCCTTTACGGACAACCTGTTGTTTAAGCAACTTCTGTATAGCGAGGGGTTAGGACAAGTGGCTGTGCGCCTGCATACAGGAGAATTTCCTGATGACCAAAAAGTCGTTCTCTTTGATGAAGAGGTTATACATTGTATGGAGAAGACAATGAAAAATGTCAGAAATATCCGATGCCAGAACCACTAATTGAACTGAAGGGAGTGAGCAAATCGTTTGGGAGCAATGTCATTTTGAATCAGTTGGATCTAAAAATTTATCAGGGTGATGCCCTAGTCATTATTGGTCCTTCTGGAACCGGAAAATCAACAATTCTTCGGATTATTGCTGGCTTACTACCTGCTGATGTCGGTGAAGTTTATGTTAAAGGGCAACGGCGCTCCGGTTTAATAGAAGATGCTCAAGACCCCATTGGCATTGGTATGGTATTTCAGCAGGCAGCGTTGTTTGACTCGCTGACCGTGGAAGAGAATGTGGGTTTCTTGCTCTACCAGCACTCTAAACTACCACATCATCGCATTAGGAAATTAGTCAATCAAAGTCTGGAAATGGTAGGGTTATCTGGTATTGGAGACCGCTACCCAGCTGAGTTATCAGGAGGTATGCGCAAACGAGTCAGTTTTGCCCGTGCTATCATTTCCAATCCCGATAATCCCAGGGACAACCCAGAGGTATTACTCTACGACGAACCAACCGCTGGACTTGACCCGATCGCCTCAACAGTAATTGAAGATTTAGTACGCCAGATACAACGGGACGAAAACGCTTGTAGTACTTACCTAATGGTCACCCATCAGGAGAGCACAATTCGCCGCACCGCTGACCGGGTTGTTTTTCTCTACAAAGGCAAAGTACAGTGGTCCGGCAGCGTTGGGGAGATAGATACCACAGATAATCCTCTAGTGCAGCAATTCTTTAGTGCCAGTACCACCGGTCCAATTCAAGTAATAGGTTGACTCTAGATCAGAAGACTGTTTTTATTCATTAATTTGGTTAGGTTCGTTGGCTAATGGTTGAATGGCTTTAGGCATAAGGGCTGTAGCTTGAATAGTTCGTTGGCTAAGGGGCTCTAATGACTAGTCAACGACCAGGACCTGTGTTAGTCATTCCGGCTGATCTCGATGCCCTGTCGATTAAACAACAAAATGGTCAGGTGCGCGCCCGTTCGCGCACCTATGCGTTATCGGTCACAACATGATGGTCGAATGTATGCTTCCGGTCCTGGGCGGACATACTCGGATCTGCGACAAAAGGAGTTTGACAAAGTTGCTCCCAACTTGCTAGACTAAACGTAGTCATAACGAGTACGGATAAAATAACTGTCCTTGATAATTGGTAGCTTTGACGAGAACACATTACAACTTGCTCTACTCAAACACTCAGCACTCAGCTTGCTTGACCCTTGACAGTCAAGCAGACTCAGCATATTCGCATTCGCGCACGCGTGCGCGTTCAGAAATCAGTACTCAGCACTCAGCACTCAGCACTCAGCACTATAGTTAAACAGAGGTTAGTGAGATGGTGAACATTGTTGGAATTAGTGGTAGTTTACGTCCTCAATCCTATAGCTATCAGGCTCTAAAGCATGCTATAGACCGAGTTAAAGCTAATGGTGCATCCACTGAAATCCTCGACTTGCGTCAGATGCAATTACCATTTTGCAGTGGTGATAGTGACTATGCAGACTATCCAGATGTCACCCGATTACAAGAAACCGTGAAGCAAGCCGATGGCTTAATTCTGGCAACACCGGAATATCACGGTAGTGTCAGTGGTGTACTTAAAAATGCCCTAGATTTGATGAGTTTTGAACATCTCGAAGGGAAAGTTACCGGTTTGATTAGTGTATTGGGGGGTCAGTCGAATAGTAACGCTCTCAATGACCTACGGATAATTATGCGCTGGGTACATAGTTGGGTGATTCCAGAGCAAATTGCAATTGGTCAGGCTTGGAAAGCTTTTGGTGAAGATGGCAAGCTTTTGGATAAAAAACTTTCCGAGCGCTTCGATAAATTTGCTGACAGTTTGGTAGCAAATACTCAGAAGTTAAGGTAAGCTCAAATCCGTTTAGGGACTTGGGTGTAAAAAAAATACCAATTAAAGTAGGGTGGCCAAAGTATAGCAATTCTCATTTTGAGGCGCGCACTACCATGGGAATTTAATTCTTAAGGTGCGACCCGTGGCGAATTTAAGAATTAGATGCGGAAAGCGCATAAAGAGCAGAAAGCGCACCTATTCGGTTTTAGGGAGCAGAGGACATTGGTCGTGGGCCACGCACGCTTTCGGGCAAAGCCTAACGCTGTGCAAACGCGAACGGAGGAGCTAGTAGCGCTGCATCGCTTTGTGCCTCGAATTTGGCAATTTGGAAATACCATTACACCCATTGCTATAAAAAAAACTGGCTGTGTTGTGAAAGGTGCTACCCCTCACAGCACAGCCAAGCTGATCATCAATTACGGCACAGGATGGCTGATTTGTGCGATCTGTTAGGTATGTATTTATTAAAAACCAATTTAGCATGGCTGTGTTGCCAGTTTGGCAGTAAATTAGATTTCCACTGCACTTACTCGAAGACAAGTATCTATAAGTGTACCTAATTAGGAGTTATCTTAGGTACTGAGTCACCTGATAAGCAAATTAAATTATCCTTATGAGTGTTGATGATTCCCCGTTGGCGAAGCTTTCCTATCAACCGAGTGACAGTCACGCGGGTGGAGCCAATGGCACTACCGATTTGTGCGTGAGTTAAGGGAAATGGTAAGCAGTAACCTTGTTCACACGGTTCCCCGAACTCTTCAACCAAGAGTATCAGAAATCCCAAGAGCCGATCAATGGTTCGTCGCTGTCCTAAGGTACTCAGCCACAGGAGTTTGCGTTGATGCTGAAGCCTAAATGCATCTAATATCTCTCGTCGGAAGTGTGGCCAGTTGTCTAAGTCATCCCAGTACATCCATACCACAGCAGTTTGCTCAACGTGAGAGTAAGCCTGAAGTGTGAAGGGTGAAAGGGCAACAATTTCAAAGGGCTGACCCGCACCAATGAATCCTAAAAACGCTTCTTCCATATTCTGATGGGAGCATTGAGATTCAGAACAATTGGGGCTAGCACTGACTTGAGAAGTACCCACCAAACGGATTGCCCCCCGCTCTACCAAATACAACAACCCAGGACGGGTAGGAATCCGCTCATCTTTGCTAAACGTCCTATAACGGTAGTGTTCCTGTCCCCAATCTAAGATCCTTTGCCAAGTTACAAAGGGTCGGGATACCTCTAATGGGTCGGATGGTGAATACATAAGCTCCGAGCCTGATGGATACACAAGTTTATCTAGATCTTACATGGAGTCCAAAGTAACAAAAAATACCTTGAGGATTAGCTCATGGCGCGTAAATTTGTCAGGTAATTCTGCTGCCCTGAGATCTCGATTACAAGAACAGATATCCAGAGCAATGGTATATTCTGGTATTCCCCAGTTGATATTGGAAACGATTCCTTTAGAACGCTGCTCAGATAATACTGGTGTAGCATATCGCTCAGCGATCGCTCTCAAGCTTTCTCGCGCCATGCAGCAAAGTCCTCTAGCCATTGCTCATCAGTTAACTGTATCTTTGCCAACCATAACTCAAGATGGTGGGAAACAAAACTTGATCGAATTCGAGGTTGAAGTAGCTCCCCCAGGCTGGATTAATTTTTGGCTGACAGATCAGGGGTTAGCAACTTGGTTACAAGATTGGATTCAACCTTCAACAGACACGCTGATTAGCTTTCGCCCTCAACAAGGTCAAAAGAATCTCTTGCCCTACTTAGAACTTAGCAATCAGCAATCAGCACTCTTGACACAAGATACTTCCAAGATCTTTAGAGTTCAGTATGCCCATGCTCGTTGCTGCTCACTCCTGCGCTTGGCTCATCGCCAGGGCTTAATCCAGATTCAGAGTATGGACTTGAAAACCTCTAGGGGACTCATAGTTGTGCCAGATCCAATTCCCTGGTTAAAAGACGACCTAGGAACACAGACAAATCAGCAGCTTATACAGTTTGTCCATCCAGCAGAAAGACTTTTGATTGGTCAAATCATGGACTTGACAGACTACTTTAGTGGAACCGAATCAAAGAATTGGCTAAAACTGGCAAGTTCTGTGAGCAATGCTTTTGAGCAGTTCTACCGTAGCTGTCGCATTTGGGGAGAGGTGAAACACCAGACCCCTAGGCTGGCTCAAGCAAGGTTAGGATTAGTGGGAGTAACTCAAGTAGTCTTGCGATCGCTTCTAGAAGAGCAACTGGGTGTCCCTGCACCAGGTGAACTTTGACCGAAAAAAAAAATTTTGCCAAAGGGGTTGACAAATCCAGAAAGTTTTCGGTATATTTACGGATGTGTGAGGAGCGAACCAGTCAGGGAACCGAGACGAAACACGGCCAGTCGTCGGTTCCCTTTCTGATTTAATTACCTGATTTAATTGTCTGATTGAATTGGCCCAGGGAGATACCGCCATTAGCAAAGCTGGCTTTGTACCGAAACGCGGCTCCTTTGACCTAAGGAAATTATTGACCTAACTAAATATCCATGGCTAGGATTGGTGAGGCTGGAATTGCGGAGAAGCCCACACTTACCAGATAGGGAAGTCTCGGAATATTTCACATATCAAAATTATTAACCACCAAAGCTGAAAAGATTGGGTTGATTAAGCTAGCAGTAAACCCAGATGTGACTATAGCACTTAAGATTATTGATTTGTCGGTAACACATGCCGTCAGTATTAAAGCTTACCTGATCTCAAAGCAATAGCTGGGGTTGGCAAAATTTCCATACCGATCAGGGTAGGGTGGTGTGGGTAATCTCATGTCATTGGCTTGACAGGTGACAAGGGTTATATTTGTGTGTTTTTGTTAGTTATTATTTGTCTAGGCTCCTTTGTAATCAGCCGAAAGTCTCGTGGCACCAGAAATGACACGTGACCAATGACTAATCAGCAATGACTAAGACCAATGACTAAAATCACGAATAGCTAAAGAACTGTTACAGTTCTTGACAAAGTAGCCAGACAGGTATGAACTCGATGATAGTATTCCCTTGAATGCCTTATTACAGACACGAGAAAAAAAGACTATGGCAGAAGAACTGACGGGAAAAACTCCCATATTTGGTGGTAGCACTGGCGGATTGCTGACCAAAGCTGAAGTTGAAGAAAAATACGCTATCACCTGGACAAGCTCAAAAGAGCAAGTGTTTGAAATGCCTACTGGTGGCGCTGCCATCATGAATGAAGGGGAAAACTTGCTCTACTTAGCTCGTAAGGAACAGTGTCTGGCATTGGGAACCCAACTGCGGACATTTAAGCCCAGAATCGAAGACTATAAAATTTACCGGATTTATCCCAATGGTGAAACCCAGTTTCTGCATCCCGCAGATGGGGTATTCCCAGAGAAAGTCAACGAAGGGCGTCCCTATGCAGGGAAAATGGACCGCAATATTGGCAGCAACCCAGAACCTGCAACTATCAAGTTCAGTGGGAAGGCAACTTACGAGGTTTAATGAATCAGTGATAAGGTAAAGGGGAAAAAGTTGAACGTTGTGACCAACAGTTTCAGCTGTTTGCCGAATTTTCAACCTTGAGCTGAGAAAGACCATGATTTTCCCAGATTTTTCCCAATTTTCAACCGTAGCTCAACAAGGTAATTTTGTACCGGTAACCCAGGAGTGGGTGGCGGATTTAGAAACGCCAGTTTCTGCCTGGTATAAGGTATGTGCTGGTCAACCCTACAGCTTCTTGTTGGAATCGGTAGAAGGTGGTGAAAATCTGGGACGTTACAGTTTACTAGGTTGTGACCCCCTGTGGGTATTGGAAACTAGGGGAAATCGCACGACTCAGACCAACCGGGATGGGTCAGTAACAGTATTTGATGGAGACCCCTTTGAAACCTTAGGGACTTGTCTGAAATCCTATAAACCTGTAAAGTTACCCCAATTGCCGCCAGGAATAGGCGGTTTGTTCGGTTTCTGGGGTTATGAGTTAATTCGTTTTTGTGAATCCCGTGTGCCAATTTATCCTATACAGTCCAATGACTTACCCGATGGATTGTGGATGCAAGTGGACAACCTGATTATTTTTGATCAGGTCAAGCGTAAGATTTGGGTGATCGCTTATGCTGATTTACGACAGACCCAAGGAGATTTAGAGGCAGCCTATCAAAAAGCATGCGATCGCGTTCGTAATCTGGTCAACAAACTGCAAGGGCAGTTCTTAGGTAAGGACAAATTACTCAAATGGACACCTCCAGAGAGTGCTACTCAAGAACTGTCTTATATAAGCAATACAGACAAGTCCCAGTTTTGCGCTAATGTCGAAAAAGCGAAAGACTATATCCGAGCTGGGGATATCTTTCAGGTGGTATTGTCCCAGCGCCTCTCGACAGAATACAAGGGTGAGCCTTTTGGCCTTTACCGTTCCCTAAGGCTGATTAATCCCTCACCTTACATGGCATATTTTAACTTTCGGGACTGGCAAATCATTGGATCTAGCCCGGAGGTAATGGTAAAGGCAACAGCTTCCCCAAAGGAAAAAATCCAGGCAACGTTACGACCAATTGCTGGAACTCGACGTCGGGGTCAAACTCCTATTGAAGACGAAGCTCTAGCTCAGGAGTTACTCGAAGATCCAAAGGAAATTGCCGAACACATTATGTTGGTTGACCTGGGTCGCAATGACTTGGGTCGTGTGTGCAAGAGTGGTACAGTCAGAGTGGATCAACTGATGCTCATTGAGCGCTACTCCCACGTCATGCACATTGTTAGCAATGTAGTAGGGGAGCTGGATGCTACTAAAACAGCTTGGGATTTACTGAAAGCTTGTTTCCCTGCGGGGACAGTGAGTGGAGCCCCCAAAATTCGGGCAATGGAAATCATTCAGGAACTGGAACCAGAGCGTCGCGGACCTTACTCCGGTGTCTATGGCTGGTACGATTTTGAAGGTCAGCTCAATAGTGCGATCGCAATCCGGACTATGGTAGTTCGCCCATCTGGTTCTGGTAAACATACCGTTTCAGTGCAAGCTGGTGCGGGCTTGGTAGCAGATTCTGACCCAGAAAAAGAATATCAAGAAACTCTCAATAAAGCTAGAGGGTTACTAGAGGCTATCCGCTGTTTAACCTTTGAGGAGTAAGCTATCAGCTAGGTGCGCCCCTGCAGGGAAGGGGAGGATAATAGCGTACTGCTAACATCGCCCCTAACCACTAACCGCTAACTATTCCTTGACAGGGTTAACGACAATCATGCTAGCTTCTTGCCGTCGGATAGCTACTTCTGTGGTGGAACCAACTCGAATGTGTAACGGTCCCCCAAACCAGGCTGAGCGCAACACTTGTACCTGTCTATCCGGAATAATGCCAATTGCTTCTAGTCGATTGGCGAGACCTTCGACCTGCAAACCTATCTGAACTTTCTCGATAATGGCAAGCTTTCCAGGTTTTAATTCCGCTAAAGTCATTTAATTCACTATTAATAGTTTGTTTGATAAAATTTCCTCTATTTGCAGGCTGAGGGATTTACCCCCTGAGGATCTGGGGATATATCAATCATTAAAAATTATCTTTAGCATATAAATATTATTTTGTCAATTTATTTGAGTAAACTGGTGTTATAGTCAAATCCCCAAAGGTACAGCTGTTGGATAAATCAACCAATTAAGCAAAAAATAGTCCTGAGTGGGAGAGTTTTGAGTGGAAGAATAGAACAAGCACTAATTTGTCATATATTTTATTTTACCAAATAATTAAAAATTACACAAATAAGCACGCTTTAGACTTTGAAAATGACTATAATAACTATTTTTTTTTAAAATAGTGCTAGTTATCATATAACTTAAACTAGTTAATTCATTAGCAATGAGGTGCTAGGGTAAATAGTATAACAAATCAACTTACAATAGACTATTTAAAAAAAATATTTATTATAAATTCAAAAAAAAGCTGACCATTATAGATATTTTTTTTAGCTTAGTCATGGAAACTATGAAAGAGTCTTAGTCTGACGTCTCCGATTATGGGAATATTGCTACATCACGATGAAAGCTACTCATTTTGTAACCATTACACACCTTAAAAATTACCAATATTGGCTAGTAGGTATAGCAGCTGGGTTAATAGCAATTCAATTGACTCTGGCTGACAGGAGTAACATTGCTGATTTACTAAGTACAAGTTTTTTATTTTGGGTGGCTGTGTCTTACATGGTATGGGAAAAACGCCATACCTTGGACCTAGAAAGTGATATTTTTTCTGGCGTTTTAGGGTCATTATTAATTGGGTTAGTACTGTTGCGATCTACATTTGTATCAGGCTATGACATTTTTATCCGCTTTTCTCCTTTGATTTCAGTATTGGGTTTGGGACTGCTGGCATCTGGAGTGAAGGGATTAAAGCAATATTGGCAGCACCTTACTATATTTTTATGTCTCGCTATACCATCTGGATTGCCAACATTACTGATTGATGTATCCACATTAACTGCTAAGTTTTCTGGATTGCTCCTTTGGTACTCAGGATTTGAAGTCTCTAGGCAAGGGGTTTATTTAATCCTGCCAACCGGAGGAATAGAAGTAAATCCCGGCTGTTCTGGCGTCAGTTCTATGCTTCAGTTGTTGGGAATATCGTTGTTATTCTTATTTATGTTCCCTACTAGCCGGGTTCAAAAATTTTTGGTACCACTGATAGCTATTTTAGTAGGATTTATTGTTAATTCTATTCGAGTTAGCCTGATGGCTATTTTAGTTGCTTATTATAGTTATGAATCCTTTGAATATTGGCATTTTGGAGATGGTTCAATGATCTTTTCATTGGCTGCTGTCATTATTTTCGGTTTCTTATGCAATTTTATACTTCAACAGAATGCACCAAAGACTGAAGATTAAGCCACTAACCTAAAGTCTAAGTATTAGGCATTATTAGATATTAGCTATAAAAAAAGCAGATCAGGGCTAGGTAGGGGTGCATCTCATCTTTGTAAAAAAGTTGGGTAGGGTGCGTTAGGGACGGACTCGCCCTGATTTTATCAGTAAGTATTGGGACAGTCCGTCCCGTAACGCACCACAGGTTCAAACAGCCAAAGTGAGATGCACCCCTAGGTAGTAATAAAGTTGTGCTTCATAGGCTTGTTAGAACCTTAGAGCAATTCAACCATTAGCCTAAACTCTAGAGCGTAGAACCTTAAACCTCATAAACACCCAGGGCTTCTAGTCCCAAGAATGTCCTAGACCTGCAAGCCTTTTACCTTTTGCCTTGATGTCATGCTCGATTGGAAATCACTACGTATTTGGCTGCTAGCTTTTGTTTTTGGGGCTACTTTATCAGTTATGGGCAAAGTAATTTGGTATCCAACTACAAGCGCTCGTCCCATCACCCCTTTTGAATTTCCAGCTACAGTTCCCTTACCAGAATGGCAGCCTCTGGAAAGTCAAGGTTTGACTGGTCAAACGGCTGTTGATAAAACACTACAAGCTGGTAAGCACTATCGATATATTCAGAATGATTTACCTCTAGATATAAAGATGCGCTATTTAGTTCAGAGCGGGGGTGATATTAATAAATTCCTTCAAAAGTACATAGGGATTGAACCTGCTAGTCAAGAATTAATAGTGTCACGCCAGCAGAAAAAAATAGGTTTTCATCGCTTATTTGTGTACCAAGAGCGGGCTTACCTCAGTTCTTGTATCAACCCCCGGGGTGGCAGTACGGTCACCAGTTATCAGTTCAAGAAAAATCGGGATATTTACGATGTACGCTCCCGTCGCCTGCTGCTATGGTTACTGGGTCAGGTAAAGCTACAAGACAACCGTTGTCTGTGGGCTCATCTTTCTATTCCTCTAGAGAATTCTTCCCCTGAAGCTGCCTATAAAGTGCTGGAAAATGTTTGGCCTGACTGGTACGACTGGTGGTATTTACACTTTCCTAAACCTTGAGGTAAGGTTTACGACAATCGTGTCCTATTATGAAGGAATATTTAATATATGACTAAATTAGATGGCAATAAATTGACTGAATCCGTAGAGGATATACGGCAGTTTAACTTTTCTGTTCTAAGGTCTGCGACTCTGTTGCACTGGATAGGTTATGGCCTTTTAGTGCTAACTGTATTTGACGTAGTTGAAACGTTGATCCCACCAAACTTTATGAATCCTGCCTGGGAATTACAGACTATAGGGGCATTGGTGGAACGGGTGCCTGTACCTTTACTCGGCTTAGCCCTGGTGTTTTATGGAGAGCGCCATGGGCGGGAGAGATGGGAAGTCCTGGTTGTGAAGGTTTTATCCTGGTTAGCTTTGGTGCTGGGAGTGCTATATTTCCTGCTGATTCCTTTGGGAATTATTAACACAGTGCGGATTAATAAACAAGCCAGTACTCAAATTACTACTCAAGTTAACCGAGGGATGACCCAATTCCAACAAGTTAAAGATGCTTTGGAGAAAGTAAATACAGAAGCGGAGATGGAAAAACTTTTGGCAAGCCTGAGTAGTGAAGGTAGCACTCCGGATATCAATAATTCTCAAGAATTGGAGAGGGTGAAAGAACAGCTCGCTTCATTCATTGCTCGTGGTGAGCAGAGGATACAAAACCAAGCTCAATCGAGTTTATCGTCTCGTCGTCTGGGTCTGTTTAAAAGTGCTGTAAAATGGAATTTGGGAGCTTTGGTGTCTGGAGCTTTGTTTATTACTATCTGGAAGTCTACCCCCTGGGCGAGACGAAAGGGTTGACACTCCCCGCCCTGAAAGTGCGGGGATTCTTAGATCTATGACCGGCCTTAAACCTTTCGCCGTAGGCGACGCTTCGCGAACGCATCCTTGCGGCAGTACCTAAACCGAAATCCCGTCAAGACTAAGATTTTAGTTTAGTTTACGTGCATACCCAGCGGGCTGGTCTCCCTAAGCGTTGAGCTACTTTTTGAGAAGTGCCTTATAAAGTCCGTTGCTTCTCTGTTTCACTTGGTTCCGGCGTGCCGGAGACGAAACCTTAGAAGAGTGGAGCCTTAATAAAAAAGTTTTAACCCTTTTATGCATAGCCTGTAACCCTTAAAGGCTCCACTCTTCTTACGGTAACTTCTAACCCCGCCGTACCATTATTTTCTCAAGTTGTGTCTTGCTGGGTTCACACACCGATTGGTAGTCGTTCGCGTAGCGTGGCCTACGGCCAATGATTGGGTTTTTAGCGATGCAGCGCCGCCAAAGGGGGTTTCCCCCACTCGCTATTGCATCAAGAAAGGAGGATTTTCCCTGCCCTCCGGGCATTGTTACAGTCGATGTCCCCTATTAAGGGAAGCACCTCTGCTTCAGAACCGTACGTGAAGTTTTCGCCTCATACGGCTCCTAGATATCCTATCCTTTCGGGTTGCTCCAATGTAGT